>JADJXQ010000015.1 GCA_016710335.1 Rhodospirillales bacterium | reverse complement strand
GCAGAGACCAGGGACGTGGAATTTCGCATTGCAGATACATTTGCCGACAGCCTGACCAAACTGACCGGCTTCAGGAACAGAAGGCCGTAAAGACGACAGCCTTTGATCTGCAACTCAATCCTGCCAATCCAGGATGCAGTTCCATAAGCTGGACCGTGCCAAGGACCCCAATTTCTGGTCCATCCGAGTCGGTCGAGACATCCGCATCATCGTCCATAAAACCAATGCCAGCCTGATGCTGTGCTACGTCGATCATCACGACGATGCCTACCACTGGGCTGAGCGCCGCAAGATCGAAACCCACTCCAAAACCGGTGCTGCCCAGCTTGTCGAGGTTCGCGAGCGCGTCGAGGAGATCACAACCTTCCAGCCGGAAGAAATGCCGGAGCCTGCGACTCCAAAGCCACTATTGTTCGACGGGGTGTCGGACGACGAGCTCTTGACCTACGGCGTTCCCGCCGAATGGCTGGAGGACGTTCAGGCGGCGACCGAGGACACGTTGTTCGAGCTTGCCGATCATCTGCCGCAGGAGGCCGCTGAAGCTCTTCTGGATCTGGCAACCGGTGTAAAGCCATCTGTTCCGACCGTAGCGCCGCCTGCTGCTGATCCATTCGCGCACCCGGATGCGCAGCGGCGCTTTCGCGTTCTCACCAATGTCGAGGAACTGGAGCGCGCGCTCGATTTCCCGGGGGAAAATGGACCGTTTTCCCGCATCCGGCACAGCGCGCCTCTGGCGTGGAGCGGGACTATAACGGCCCTGCGCGGATTTCCGGGTCCGCGGGCACCGGGAAGACGATTGTGGCCCTGCACCGGGCCGTTTTTCTGGCAAGGCAGCACCCGGATGCCCGCATCCTTCTGACGACGTTTTCCACAGCCCTTGCCAACGTGCTGAAGACCAAGCTGAACCGGCTTGTCGGAAACGAGCCCCAACTGATCCAGAGGATATCGGTCTATCCGATCCTCGGTGTCGGTTTTGAGATGTACAGTAAGCATTTTGGCGAGCCGAAGATTGCTTCACCGGAGTTGATCCGTTCACTTCTAAGCGGGGCGGCGGGGAAAGTCAGCGGTCACCGTTTTTCGGCGCAGTTTCTTTTCACCGAATGGTCCGAAATCGTTGACGCTTGGCAGCTCAAGGGCTGGGACGAATACCGGAAGTTGCGCGCCTTGGCCGCAAGACCCGGATTGGCGGCAAGCAGCGCGAGGTGCTCTGGTCCATCTTTGAGAACGTGCGCGCCGCCTTGGATAAACCAAGGGCTGATGACCTGGCCGATGTGTTCGGGCGGCTGGCGGCACATCTTGAAAGCGGAGGCAAAGCCCCGTTCGATTTTGCAGTTGTGGACGAAGCGCAGGACATGGGTGTTGCACCGATGAGGTTTCTTGCTGCGCTGGGCTCCCATCGGCCAGGCAGCCTCTTCTTCTCCGGCGATCTCGGGCAGCGTATTTTCCAGGCTCCGTTCTCCTGGAAAGCGCTTGGCGTCGATGTTCGCGGACGATCGCACACGCTACGGATCAACTACCGCACTTCCCATCAGATCCGCTCGCATGCCGATCGCCTACTACCGCTATCGCTCGCCGACGTTGACGGTGTCGTGGAGAGCCGGAAAGGGACCGTATCGGTCTTCAACGGGCCAACCCCTACCATCGCTGTTTTCGAAGATGTGCTTGAGGAAACATCTGCGGTTGGCAGGTGGATTGCGCAGCGACTGCATGAGGGATGCCTGCCCCACGAAATCGGCGTATTCGTTCGCTCAGACAACCAGCTGGATAGGGCAAAGGCGGCAGTCGGAAGTGCGAAAGCCAAGTTCGTTTTGCTTGGCGACGACGTGGAGACAACGGCCAGCAAGGTCTCCATAAGCACGATGCATTTTGCCAAAGGGCTTGAGTTCCGGGCCGTCGCCGTCATGGGTTGTGATGACGAAGTGCTGCCCCTGCAGGAACGCATCGAGACGGTCTCCGACGAATCCGACCTAGAAGAGGTCTACAACACTGAGCGCCACCTCCTTTACGTCGCGTGTACGCGCGCCCGCGACCAACTCCTCATTTCCGGGGTCGATCCGGCCTCGGAATTCCTTGGCGACTTCTCCGATACCGAGAGTGGGCGTTGAGCGTGAAGCGAGCAACTGGTTCACGCTGGTTTCGGATCGCACTTTTCGAACCCTGTTGCTTTCGCTACCCACTCGCGCATCCGCGAATTGGTCACCAGCTCGGTGCTCCGCAAGCCATTGATCTCGAACAAACCTGCTGGTGACTTTTGGGCGCAGTCACCAGCTTTCAGAGAAACCGGCCAAAGAGAGAACGAAATCGCGTTGCCGCACAAGGCCACGGTCACCGACCGCGCTGGCAAATCCCCTTTGAAACAACGCGTTTCTCTGCTCCTGGTCAGGCGGAGAGACCGTTTCGTGCGTAGGAACTGGCGGAGGGGGTGGGATTCGAACCCACGGTACGCATCAAGCGTACAACGGTTTTCAAGACCGCCGCATTCGACCGCTCTGCCACCCCTCCGGTGCACACCTCCGATGTTGCGAGCGAACGGTTGTTCGTGCTTGGCTGCAGGCTCGAAAAAACTTCGAGCGCCGTCAAGAAAGTATCTACAGCGGATCACCAACGAGGTGTTCTTTATTGTTCGCCCGCGTCGCATGACGCATCTATTAACGAACGTTGGGTGCTCGCTCCCGGCGCTTGGGAGGGCTTATCGGCCGAGCAAAAGACCGGCAACATCGGTCGGCGGGCTGAACTGCAGCGCGCAAATAGCACTTTTTTTCGACTGTGGCTAAAAGAACTAGCTCCGGTCGCGCATTGAAGCGTGAGATGCCCAATGGATCAGAAAAGTATCCTGATAATCGATGACGAGCCCAAGTTCGCGACCTTCGTCGGGCGCGTGGCTGCACCGCTCGGATACCACGTCGAAGTGACCACCCACGGTCGCGCGTTCCAGGCCGCCTTTCGTCTACAAAAGCCCGACTTCGTGGTGATCGACATGGTCATGCCGGAGATCGATGGCAATGAGCTGATCCTGTGGCTGGTGGAACAGGGGTACCGGGGCGATCTGGTCATCATCACCGGCTACAGCCCCGACTATGCCGTGAATGCGCGCTTGCTGGCGGAATACAAGGGGCTGCGCTCGGTCCGCACCCTCAGCAAGCCGGTGAGCGTGGGCCGGCTGCGTGAGGCGCTCAGCGCGCCGTTGGGGGCGGCCGGGGGTTCCGATCTGGAAACAGGTCCACCAGGGGCTCATGTCGGCGACGACTCCCAGTCTCTCTGAACCCCCAGCGAGACGGGCCAGCCCCGAGGCTCGAAGCGGCCGGCGGTCAGCGTGGACGACCGCCTGAATGCAACTGCACGTGCCTTCGCCCACGTCCTGCGGTATGCTCGGGAACGCGAAAGTGCGGTGCAAGTCCGGGGCTTGATCGTGACCGAGAAGGTGTTGTCCTTGTTGCTGGAGCAGATGGTGCAGATCATCTCCGCGCACGCCATTCAGGCGCGCGAACATCTCGGCAAGGACACGATCGACGAAAAGGTGCTAGGCGCGATGGCGCGGGTTCCGCGCCACCATTACGTGCCACCGGAAATCGCCGCCTATGCCTATGCCGACCAGCCGCTGCCGATCGGCTGCGACAAGACCATTTCGCAGCCGTTCATCGTCGCCCTGATGACGGATCTGCTCGACGTTGAACCGACGAACACGGTTCTGGAGGTCGGCACGGGACTCGGCTACCACACGGCGGTCCTGGCGGAGCTGGCCGCCGCAGTCTACAGCATCGAGATACAGGAAGACTTGGCAGCACAAGCGAGGAAACGGTTGGCCGCACACGGCCATGCCCATGTCCACACCCGCATCGGCAACGGTCATTTCGGTTGGCCGGAACACGCGCCGTACGATCGGATCCTGGTGTGCGCGGCGAGCGATCTGGTGCCGGGCACCCTGCTCGGCCAGCTCAAGCGGGGCGGGCGCATGGTCGTGCCTACCGGGCTTCCAGAGTCCCAGCACCTCACGCTGGTTCAAAAAAACTCTGAGGGGAAGGTCGCGGTGACGGAGATCCTGCCGGTCCGCTTTGCACTGATGGAGGCCGCCGACTGACCGGCAGAGCCGCGGCTCCGGTCCATGGGGGGCACGCCGCGGCAAAATCGGATGTTGGCGCGAACCATGTTTTTCCCGGCGTCCAAGTTGTTCTGGCTGGTGGCTCAGCCAGGCAATCTCCTCGCCATCCTGCTCGGCATCGGCGCGGCGCTGCTTTGGACCCGGTGGCGCTCGGCCGCGCGCCTTGTCGTCACGGCCGTCGCCATCGTCCTGGGGGTCGTGACGACGTTGCCGATCGGAGAGTGGCTGTTGTCGCCGTTGGAGGAGCACATCGCGCGTCCGATGGTGCTGCCGGAGCACGCTGACGGCATCGTCGTTCTCGGCGGCGCCGTCGATGCCCGCCTCACCGAGACCCGCGGCGAACTCCACCTCAGGGACAGCGGCGAGCGAATCGTCGCCGGGTTGCAGCTTGCGCGGCGCTATCCGAACGCCAGAATCCTGTTCAGCGGCGGTATCCCCGGACTGCTCGCGGGCCGGAGCGCGCACCAGGCGCGCTGGTTATCCGCGCTGCTGCACGATGCAGGCATTTCCCCCGATCGCGTGATCTATGAAGACAACTCACGAAACACTTTCGAGAACGCGGTATTCGGCAAACGGGCTGTTGATCCGGAACCCGCTGAAACGTGGCTCCTGGTCACCTCGGCATCGCACATGCCGCGCGCCTTGGGGTGCTTCCGGAACGTAGGCTGGGCAGTTGTTCCCTATCCGGTCGACTACCAGACCCAACCTGACCCCGACTGGACGCCGCAGGACATCAGCCTCCTCAATGGCTTGGCGTTGGCGACCACAGCCGCTCGGGAGTGGACGGGGCTTGTGATGTACAGGCTTTCGGGCAAGACGCCGTCGCTGTTGCCCGATACGGACGGATCCGATCGCGCTCGAGGAGGGAGTTGACAAACAGCCGCGAATCGGCGACTGGCGAAACGTGGGGCACGATGTGGCGGTGCGAAGTTTGTCGAGGACAATGAGAGGGTTGAGTGTCGCGCTGCGGGCTTGGCGGTCGGTTCTGTACGTGCCGTTCGCCGTCATGCTGGCCATGCTGGTGTCGGCTACGGCTGCACCGGCAGCGCCCGACGATGATTTCCAACAATGGGTGGACAGCTTGCGCGCAGAGGCAATGGCGCAGGGCGTTCGCGCCGTGACCTTCGACGCAGCATTTGCCGGCGTAAGGCCGATTGCGAGCGTCGTGGAGCTGGACCGGCGGCAGCCCGAGTTCACGCAGACTTTCTGGAGCTATCTGGACAAGCGGGTGACGCCGTCGCGCGTCGCCCGCGGCCAGGAGATGCTGGCGCGTCATCGCGAGGTGCTCGAGGCGGTGAGCCGTCGATACGGCGTCCAGCCCCGCTTCCTTGTGGCGTTCTGGGGCTTGGAAACCAACTACGGCGATAACACCGGAAACCATTCCTTGATCGCCGCACTTGCGACCCTTGCCTACGACACGCGCCGCAGTGACTTCTTCCGCGAACAACTGCTCGCTGCCCTGGAGTTGATGGATCGGGGCGATGTGCCGGTCGACGCCACCGGCTCCTGGGCGGGCGCCCTCGGCCACCCGCAGTTCATGCCGACCAGCTATCGTGCATACGCCGTGGACTTCGATGGCGACGGTCGGCGCGACCTGTGGAACAGCGTGGCGGATGTTTTCGCATCTGCAGCAAACTTTCTGGCTGCCGCAGGCTGGCGCGACGATCAGACGTGGGGGCGGGAAGTACGGCTCCCGTCCGGTTTCGATTACGCGCAGTCCGGGCTCGACATCGTCAAGCCGCTCGCGGACTGGCAGCGCCTTGGGGTGCGGAAGGCCGGCGGCGGCGACCTGCCCACGGTCGACATCGAGGGCTCTGTCATTTTGCCCGGCGGGGCGGCCGGCGCTCCGGCCTTCATCGTCTACAGCAACTTCAATTCCATCATGGCGTGGAATCGGTCTATTCTCTATGCGGTGTCGGTCGGGCACCTGTCCGACCGGCTGGTCGGCAAGCCGCCCCTCCAGGCCGCGCGCCCGGCCGCCGAAGTTCCGCTGTCGCGCGACGAGGTGATGGAGATGCAGAAACTCCTGGGCCGGCTCGGCCTCGAGACCGGTGCAGCGGACGGTATCGTTGGCCCCGCGACACGGCAAGCAGTTCGCGCCTATCAGGCAGAGGCGGCGTTGCCGGCCGACGGTTATCCCACCGCCGATTTACTCGATCGGCTGCGCGCGGCGCCGCCGCGATGAGAGCCGCTGTCGCTATCATGGTGTTGACCATGGCCGCACTGTCTGCCAGTGGGTGCGGCGAGACGAAAACCGCCCCGGAGCCCCGCGGCCGTTTCAAGGTTGGCAAGCCCTACGAGGTCTCTGGCAAGTGGTATCATCCGAGGGTCGACTACGGCTATGACGAGGTGGGGATCGCGTCCTGGTACGGCCCCGGTTTCGACGGCAAGATGACGGCCAATGGCGAAACTTATGACATGAACGGCTTGACCGCCGCACATCCCACCTTGCCGTTGCCCAGCGTCGTGCAGGTGACGAACCTGGAAAATGGACGCAGCCTGAAGCTGACGATCAACGACCGCGGTCCGTTCGCCTATGACCGCATCATCGACGTGTCGCGGCGGGGCGCACAGCTACTCGGTTTCATGCGTCAGGGCACGGCGCGCGTGCGGGTCCAGGTCGTTGCCGATGAAACTCGGGAACTGCATGCGCGGCTGGTCGGTCATCCCGTCGCCGTCACGCCACCTGTGGAGTTGGTCGCCAAGGCTGACGCGTCGGCACTCGCCACCCGGGCGTTGAACACAGAGCAGTTGGTCGGCTATCGCCGCGCGTCGCCGGCGGAGCAGATCTTTGCCGGTTTGGATACAGCACCGCCGACGCAACGCCTGCCGGCGCAACCGACGGCGGCTTCAGATGACGCCGGGTCGCCCGGCTATTACGTGCAGGCTGGCGCGTACGCCCATCGCGCCAACGCAGAGCAGGTCGTCGCGCAATTGAATGGCCTCGGATCCGCGCGGATCAGCACGGTGCAGCAGGACGGCGGCGCCCTGCATCGGGTGCGGCTCGGTCCCGTTCCTACGGCCGAACAGGCTGACCAGCTGCTCGATGCGGCCATCGACAATGGCTTTGTGCGGTCCAGGGTGGTGCTCGAGTGAGATCAGTTCTCGCTTGAGTTGACGAAGCCGCCGAATTACCTTGAGCTCTTCGTATTCCATAGCCGAAGGGACAACCATGGCGGTTCTGCGTTTTGGCCATGCCTGTTATCGCGGCCTGGTGCTCGTTCTAGCCCTGGCATCTACGGTCGCCGTCTCCACACCGGCCGTAGCGGCGTTCGAAACCGAAGCCAGGCAGGCGCTCCTCCTCGACATCAACACCGGCTCCGTGCTGTTCGAGAAGAACTCCGACGAGCTGATGCCGCCCGCTTCGATGAGCAAGATGATGACCGTTCACATGGTCTTCGAGCGGTTGAAGGAAGGGAAACTGAAAACGGACGACGCATTCATCGTCAGCGAGAACGCTTGGCGGAAAGGCGGTGCCAAGAGTGGCGGCTCGACCATGTTTCTCAACATCGGCGAGGAAGTGACGGTCGATGACCTGTTGCACGGCATCATCGTGCAGTCCGGAAACGATGCCTGCATCGTCGTTGCCGAAGGGTTGGCGGGCAGCGAAGCGGCGTTTGCCGAGCGCATGACCCAGCGCGCCCGTGAACTCGGTCTGAAGAACAGCACCTTCACCAACGCGACGGGATGGCCCGACCCCAACCATATGACGACGGCATGGGATCTGGCTTTGCTCGCGAAGGCCACCATCGAGCAGTTTCCCGAACTCTACAAGCTCTACTCGGTCAAGGAATTCACCCACAACGGTATCCGCCAGGGCAACCGCAATCCGCTCCTGTACAAGAACATGGGCGCCGACGGCTTGAAGACCGGCCACACCGAGGCGTCGGGCTACGGCTTGACGGCGTCGGCGCAGCAAGGGGAGCGGCGCCTCATTCTGGTGCTGAACGGGCTGCCCAGCATCAAGGCCCGCACCGAAGAAGCGGACCGCATCATGTCGTGGGGGTTCCGCGAATTCGGCAACCACAAGCTCGCTGAGGCCGGCGACGCTCTCGCTGAAGCCGACGTGTGGCTCGGGACGGACGACACTGTGCCGCTGACCGTCGCCAAGGACCTCGTCATCACCATGCCGCGGAACTCGCGCAAGGACATGACCGCCACCGTTCGCTACAAAGCTCCGGTGCCGGCGCCGATTGCGGCGGGCGAAGAAATCGCGGTGCTGACCATCACCGCGCCGGACATGGTCCCGGCCGAGATTCCGCTGGTGGCGGCGGCCTCGGTGGACCAGGCCGGGATGTTCGGGCGCCTGTTTTCGCGGGTGAAGCAGGCGGCGCTGGCGCAGACGAACTGACGCGCCGGAATGAAGCACGGGTTTTTTACGACATTCGAGGGCGTCGAGGGGTCCGGCAAGTCCACGCAGATTCGCTGTCTGGCGGCGACCGGGGAGGGGGCCGGGGTTCGGGTCAGGCTGACCCGTGAACCGGGTGGTAGTGCCGTGGCGGAGCGCATCCGTGACCTGCTGCTGCATCCGCCGGGAGACGGCAACTCGGCAATGGGCGAGGCCCTCCTGCACTACGCGGCGCGACGCGACCATCTTGATCACGTTATCCTTCCGGCACTCCGGGCGGGACAGTGGGTGATCTGCGACCGCTACGCCGATTCGACGATGGCGTACCAGGGGCACGGCTTCAACCTCGGCGCCGCAACAGTCGCCGCGCTGCACGATCTGGTGATCGGCGCGTTTGCGCCTGATCTGACGATCATCCTGGACCTGCCTGTGGAGATCGGCCTTGCGCGCGCCAGGGCCCGCTCTCCGGCGGGGGACCGTTACGAGCGGCTCGATGTCGCCTTCCATCAGCGGGTGCGCGACGCCTTCCTCGACATCGCTCGCGCCGAGCCGGAGCGGTGCATCGTCATCGACGCGGAGCCGGCGCCGGAGATCGTGGCGGCGGCGGTGCGCCATGCCGTCGCGCCGCGGCTGGGAGTATCGCTGTGACGGGCACGGCGGCACGGCCCCTTCCCGTCGGGCTGGAGCCATACGGCTGGCCGCCGCCGCCGCGCGCCAACTGGCTGTTGCTCGGGCATGAAGCGGCCGAAAGCGAGATCCTCAATTGCATACACTCCGGGCGATTGCCGCACGCCTGGCTGATCTGCGGCGCCCGGGGCATCGGCAAGGCGACACTGGCATTCCGATTCGCGCGGTACCTGCTCGCCGGAAGCGGGGCAGGGGAGTCTGCCGCTTCCGCCCTGCCGGGAGAGGGTTTGCTACGGGAGGTGGATCAACGGGCGTCGGAGCCGATGGATGGCCTCGCCATCGCTCCTGATCGCCCTCTGTTCCATCGTGTCGCCAGCGGCGGGCACGCGGACCTGTTTACTGTCGAGCGCCGCATCAACGAGAAGACCGGGCGCCTGCGTTCGGAGATCGTCGTCGAGGACGTGCGCAGCGTTGTGGCGTTCCTCGCTCACACGGCGGCGGAAGGCGGTTGGCGTGCCGTGGTCGTCGACGCTGCCGAGAACTTGAACCGCAGCGCCGCCAATGCGCTCCTCAAGGTGCTGGAGGAACCGCCGCCGCAGACGGTGTTGCTGCTCGTAAGCCATAATCCGGGATGTCTGCTGCCGACCATTCGGTCCCGTTGCCGGCGGCTGCTCCTGAAAGCCCCCGCCGTGTCAGTAGGAAGTGACCTCTTGGCCCGGTACCGGCCCGACCTGCACCCCGATCAGGCGCATGCATTGCTCAAGCTGGCGGACGACAGCATCGGGATCGCACTTGCGTTGGCCGACGCGGACGGGCTGGCGGTGCGCGACGACGTGGTGGGCGCTTTCGCGGCTTTGCCGAAACTGGACATGACGGCGCTCGGCCGCCTCGGCGATCGCGTCACTCGCGCCGGCTTGGAAGACTCCTTCCCCGTCGTGAAGGACGTGTTCGCCCGCCTGCTTTCGCGCATCGTGCGTGCGGCGGCGCTGGCGGGCTCCGGCGCGGAGCCCGCCATGGGCGTGGCCGAAGACCAGGACATCGTTGACCGGCTGGCCGCTCGGGCGAGCCTTGATCGCTGGCTTGAGGTATGGGACAACACCAGCGGCTTGCTGGCACGGGTCGAGGGCGCCAACCTTGATCGCAGGCAAGTCATTTTGGATCTGTTCCTCACCCTTCGCAGCGCCGTTCGCTCCTGACCGACCGGCCGACCTGTGCCTGTCGCGGGCTGCCTCTGGAAGGAAAGCTGTCATGGCCGCGCGGACGACCTTTTACATCACCACGCCGATCTACTACGTCAACGACGTGCCGCACATCGGCCACATGTACACGACCCTGGCCTGCGATGTTTTGGCGCGCTTCAAGCGGCTGGACGGCTACGACGTCAAGTTCCTGACAGGCACCGACGAGCACGGTCAGAAGGTGGACAAGGCGGCGCGGGCGGCGGGCCTTGATCCCCAGGCGTTCACCGACAAGGTCTCCCGCAATTTCCGGGACTTGGCCGAAGCCATGAACTTCTCCCACGACGACTTCATCCGCACCACGGAGGAGCGGCACTTCCGAGCCTGCCAAGCCTTGTGGACGCGGCTTGCCGAGCGCGGCCACATCTATTCCGGAAGCTATTCCGGCTGGTACGCCGTGCGGGACGAGGCATTCTACTCAGAAAGCGAATTGACCCCCGGACCGGACGCCGAAAAACTGGCTCCGTCGGGCGCGCCGGTGGAGTGGGTGGAGGAACCGAGCTATTTTTTCCGCCTGTCGGACTGGCAGGAGCCGTTGCTGCGCTTTTATGACGAGAACCCCGAGTTCGTGTTACCGCGCAGTCGATTCAATGAGGTGGTCAGCTTTGTTCGCGGCGGACTTCAAGACCTGTCCATCTCCCGCACCACCTTCAAGTGGGGCATCCCGGTGCCGGGGGACGCCGACCACGTCATGTACGTGTGGCTGGACGCGCTCACCAATTACATCACCGGTGTCGGTTATCCCTCTACGGATCAAGGGGAATTCGCGACGTACTGGCCGGCCGACGTCCACATGGTCGGCAAGGACATTCTGCGCTTTCACGCCGTCTACTGGCCCGCCTTTCTGATGGCTGCCGGCATCGCGCCGCCGCAACGGGTGTTCGCCCATGGCTGGTGGACCGTGGAAGGTCGCAAGATGTCGAAGTCGCTCGGCAACGCCATCGATCCCATGCATCTCGTCAACACCTACGGCCTCGACCAGGTGCGCTATGTGATGCTGCGCGAGGTTCCATTCGGGAACGATGGCGACTTTTCACACACGGCCGTCGTGAACCGTATCAACGGTGATTTAGCCAACGATCTCGGCAACCTGTGCCAACGCGTTCTGTCGATGGTTGCGAAGAACTGCGGAGCGGCGGTGCCGACGCCGAGCGGGTTCAGCGCCTCGGACGAGGAGATGCTCGCGGCGGCGCACAGCCTCCTGCCGGCTCTTCGTGCGGCTTATGATGCCCAGGCGTTTCATGAAGCGATCGATAGGCTTTGGAGCGTCATCCGTGCCGCCAACGGCTATGTGGATCGCCAAGCGCCGTGGGCGCTGCGCAAGACGGACCCGCGGCGCATGGAGACGGTGCTCTACGTTCTCGCCGAGGCGATCCGCCATATCGCCATCCTTCTGCAACCCATCGTCCCAGACGCGGCGCAAGCCATACTGGATCAACTGGCGGTTAGCCCAAGCCATCGCAGCTTCAAGCATCTGGGGCCTGATCATGCTTTGGTCGCCGGAATGGCGCTGCCGAAACCTGAGGCCGTTTTCCCGCGCTACGTGCTCGATGCAGGAGCGGGACAGGGGTGAGATGACAGCGATGCGCCTGGTCGACAGCCATTGCCACCTGGACTTCCCCGATTTCCGCGACGATCTCGATGCGGTGATGGCGCGGGCGCGGGAAGCGGGCGTCGAAACGATACTGACCATCTGCACGCACATCACGCGTTTCCCGCAGGTGCTGGCAGTGGCCGAGCGATACGACAACGTGTTCTGCACTGTCGGCATCCATCCCCACGAGGCGGCGCGGGAGCCGGAGGTGACCGCCGAACGCCTGGTCGATCTGTCGTCGCATCCAAAAGTGGTCGGCTTCGGGGAAACTGGCCTCGACTTTTACTACCAGCATAGCCCGCGGGAGGACCAGGAAAGGTCCTTCCGGGTCCACATTGCGGCGGCCCGCGAGGCCGGACTGCCGGTGGTCATCCATACCCGTGCCGCCGACGCCGATACCGCGCGCGTACTCACCGAGGAGCAGGCTGCCGGACCGTTTGCCGGCGTGCTGCATTGCTTCAGTGCGACGAGGGAACTCGCTGATCATGCTGTGAACATGGGCCTCTATGTGTCGTTCTCCGGCATTGTCACGTTCAAGAAGGCGCTAGCACTGGGAGAGGTGGCGGCAGCGTTGCCGCAGGAGCGACTTCTGGTCGAGACGGATGCGCCGTATCTGGCTCCGACTCCGCACCGCGGCGGGCGCAATGAACCAGCTTTGGTTTCATTCACTGCGACCCACATTGCGAACCTGCGAGGTGTCGACGATGAAGCATTTGCAGCCGCAACGACCGCGAATTTCTTCACTCTGTTCAGCAAGGCAGTACGGTAACCGACCAAAGGCTTTTTGCTCCCGTGCAGGAGTTATTTTCCATAATATGTCTTATGGCATTCACGTCAGCGTGCTTTCAGCGGGCAACCGGCCGTCCGAACGGCACGATCTTGTTGTGGATGTCGTGACCGATGTCGGCACGCCCGAGATACGGGATTCCGGATCGCCGGCACCAAAATTGAGCCATGTCTTCGGTTGACTCGCAAAAGTCGGGCGTGTTCGCCGGGATGTCACTGCAGCGGCCGAGACGAATGCCGGCGCAGCGGCGGATGCCGAGGTTTCCGGTGATGTGGAACAGCATGCGATCGATGCGATAGAGCGGCTCGGCCACCTCCTCCAGCAAGAGAACGTGACCGCTGAGGTCCGGTTGCAGCGCGGTGCCCAGCATATGGCAGAGCGTCGCCATGTTGAACGCCGCGGTGTGGACATGTCCGGAAATGCCGGGTTCGAGTGTAGCGGGATCACCTTCAGTAAGCCATGCGAGTGCGCGGCGGATCGCCGCGTCGCCGCCGATGCGCGCCACGTCGCCGGGCATCGGTCCGTGCGCGACGATGCCGAAACTGCGGCCGTACAACGCCGCCAGAAGCACGCCGGCATCGCTGTAGCCGAGGTAGCGCTTGCGCCGCGCCGGCGCCTCCATGCCGGCAAGCACCGCCTCGGCGATGCGGCAGGCGCCGTAGCCGCCGCGCGCGAACCACACCGCGTCGAACCGGTCGTCGTTGGCGATGTCGAGGCAAGCCTGCACCCGCACCTCGTCGGGCCCGGCGAAGTGACCGGAGGTCAGGAAGCACTGGGGATGGAACGCGATATGGACGGCGCCCTCCGGATAATGCGCCGCGACAAGGTCAGAGACGCGCGCGGCGACGGATCGGTCGATCGGCGACCCAGGCGCCATGACCCCGATCGTGATCCCGCCTGCTCGCCCCACCCTGATCCGTCTCCTCTGTGCTTTTCGGCGCCCATGGGCCGCTGTAGAACGTCACCTGATGACGCACCCTGAAAACTACTTCTTTTGCGGCATCGGTGGCAGCGGCATGTTGCCGCTGGCGCTGATCCTTCGCGCCCATGGCCACGCGGTCGCAGGATCGGACCGCATGCTGGACCAGGGCTTGACGGGGCGGAAGTTCGACTTCCTCCGCGACCGCGGCATCCGTCTGCACCCGCAGGACGGCAGCGGCATGACGCGCCCTGATCAGGTGCTGGTGATTTCGGCCGCCGTCGAGGACACCGTGCCGGATGTCGTCGCCGCCCGCCGGTTAGGTGCGCCGATCACGACACGGGCAGCACTCCTCGCTCGGCTGTTCAACGCGGCGCCGCACAGCATCGGCGTCGCCGGCACCAGTGGCAAATCCACCACCACTGCCATGATCGGCTGGATCCTGCACTGCACGGGAAGGGCGCCGACCATCGTCAACGGCGCCGTCATGAAGAACTTCGCCACGGCCGGATATCCCTTCGCCAACGCAGTTGTCGGGGATGGCGAGGTCTTCGTCAGCGAAGTGGACGAAAGCGACGGCTCGATCGCCCTCTACACGCCGCACGTCGCGGTCATCAACAACATTGCCCTCGACCACAAGCCGCTAGAAGAACTGCGGTCGCTGTTCCGCGGTTTCGCCGCCGCTGCCGTGACCGCCGTGCTCAACCTCGACAATTCCGAGACGACCGCACTGGCCCTGACCCGACCGGGCGGCCGGATGCGCACCTTCAGCCTCGGCATCGTCACGGCCGACCTGCATGCGACAGCATTGACGCACGCTCTGGACTCAACCGCGTTCACCGTTGCGGAAGCGGGTGGCCTTACCGCCGAGGTGCGCCTGCCGGTACCGGGCGCCCATAACGTTGCGAACGCTCTCGGCGCCTTGGCGGCAGTGCGCGCCGTTGGTGTGCCGCTATTGGATGCAGCGAACGCCTTGGAAGGCTTTGCCGGGCTGCAGCGGCGGCTCGACATCGTGGGCACCGAGGCCGGCGTCACCGTGATCGACGACTTCGCCCACAACCCGGACAAGATCGCCGCCACCCTCGCCGCTCTCCACGTCTTCCACGGCCGGCTGCTGGTGATGTTTCAGCCGCACGGCTTCGGGCCGTTGCGGCTGATGAAGGACGGGTTCGTGGACACCTTCGCGCGGTTTCTCGATCCCGACGACGTGCTGATCATGCCGGACCCGGTCTACTACGGCGGCACCGTCGATCGCAGCGTCGGCAGCGGGGACATCGTCGCGGGCGTCCAGGCCGGCGGGCGCACCGCCCTCGCCATCCCCGACCGCGCTCGCTGCGGCGACATGCTGATCCAACTCGCCCGCCCCGGCGATCGCATCGTCGTCATGGGCGCCCGAGACGACACGTTGTCGCAGTTCGCCACGGAACTGCTCGGCCGATTGGCGCCATCGTCATGACCCGCATTTTCATCGACGCCGACGCCTGTCCGGTGAAGGACGAAGCCATACGCGTCGCCGAGCGCCACGGGCTGCAGGTCTTCATCGTCAGCAATGGCGGCATCCGGCCGCATCCGTCGCCGCTGGTGGAGACGGTGATCGTGCCCCATGAGCCTGACGCGGCC
This sequence comes from Rhodospirillales bacterium, assembly GCA_016710335.1. NCBI lineage: Bacteria > Pseudomonadati > Pseudomonadota > Alphaproteobacteria > Rhodospirillales > Rhodospirillales bacterium. The sequence continues at coordinate 20,448 of JADJXQ010000015.1, read as the reverse complement.
GATCAGTGGATCGCGGCGCGCATCGGCGCCGGCGACATCTGCGTCACCCAGGACACGCCGCTGGCGGCGCGGTGTCTGGAGGCCGGAGCGGGTGCACTCCGTCCGAACGGCGATGCGTTCACCGACGCCAACGTCGGCAACGCAATGGCGATGCGCGACCTGTTGGCCGATCTACGCGCCGCCAACCCGCTGGGCGCCGCCGGTGGCCCGCGGCCGTTCGCCAAGTCGGATCGCTCGCGCTTCCTCGAAAGCCTTGAGCGGGCAGTTCAGGCCGTGGCCCGGTGACACCTACTGGTGGGCGATGGCGCGGCTGATGACGATGCGCTGAACGTCGGATGTGCCTTCGTAGATCTGCGCGACGCGTACGTCGCGGTAGATGCGCTCCACCGGGAAGTCGCTGACGTAGCCGTAGCCGCCGAAGACCTGGATGGCCGCCGAGCAGACGCGCTCTGCCATTTCAGAGGCGAACAGCTTGGCCATGGAGGCTTCCTTGAGACATGGCAGTCCCCGCTCCCGCAGGTCGGCGGCGCGGAGGATCATCAGGTGCGCGGCGTCGATCTCGGTTGCCATGTCGGCCAACCGGAACGCGATCGCCTGATGCTCGATAATCGCCTTGCCGAAGGTCTCGCGCTCCTTGGCATAGTCGACCGCCGCTTCGAACGCCGAGCGCGCCATCCCGACCGATTGCGAGGCGATGCCGATGCGCCCGCCTTCCAGGTTGGACAGGGCAATCCGATACCCCTCCCCTTCCTCGCCCAGCCGATGGTCGGCCGGCAGGCGCATGTCCTCGAAGGTGATCTGCGCGGTGTCGGACGCCCGCTGGCCCATCTTGTGCTCGACTCCGGTCACCGTGTAGCCGGGTGTGTCGGTGGGCACGATGAAAGCGCTGATGCCGCGCTTGCCGGCTTCTGGATCGGTGACTGCGAAGACAATGCCGATCTGGCCGTTCTTGCCGGAGGTGATGAACTGCTTGACGCCGTTGAGCACGTAGTGGTCGCCGTCCCGAACCGCCCGGGTGCGGATATTGGCGGCGTCCGAGCCCGCCTGGGGCTCGGTGAGGCAGAAGGCGCCGAGCAACTCGCCCCGCGCCATCGGCTTGAGGAACCGCTCCTTCTGCGCGTCGCTGCCGAACTTGAGGATCGGCATGCAGGCGACGGAATTGTGCACACTCATGATTGTGGAGCACGAGCCGTCGCCGGCGGCGATCTCCTCCAGCGCCAGGGCGTAGGCGACGTGATCGGCGCCGGCGCCGTCCCACTGTTCGGGTACCAACATCCCGAGCAGGCCGAGTTCCCCCATCTGGCGGATGGCGTCGGCGGGAAAGGTGTGGTCACGGTCCCAAGCGGCGGCGTTGGGCGCGAGTTGCTCCTGCGCAAACTCCCGCGCCATGTCACGGATCATCGTCTGTTCTTCGGTTAGAACCATGCTGTCCTCTCTCTTGATTGCCGGCCGCCGACACCATCCAGATCGTCAACAATGGTCGACACCCTGATCGTCAACGATCGTCGACACCCCGATCGTCAGTGATGGTCGGCGCTCTCCTAGCCGGATTTCTTCAAGCTCGGGAAATCCTCCTCCCAGAACTCCAACGCGCCCCGCGTGTCCTGTTGCCGCGCCGTCTCTTCGTCCTTGCGCAGCTGGACGCGGCGGATCTTGCCGGAGATGGTCTTCGGCAACTCGGCGAACTCGAGCCTGCGGATGCGTTTGTAGGGCGCCACATGGTCGCGCACGTACCGAAGAATATCCTCGGCCAGTTCCGGCCCCGGCTGATACCCGGCCGTCAATGTCACCACTGCCTTCGGCACCGCCAGACGCACCGGGTCAGGGCTCGGCACGACCGCCGCCTCGGCGACCGCGTCGTGCTCGATCAGCACGCTCTCCAGCTCGAACGGACTGATGCGGTAGTCGGACGCCTTGAACACGTCGTCGGCGCGGCCGACGTAGGTGATGTAGCCGTCAGCGTCCCACGCCGCCACGTCGCCGGTGCGGTAGTAACCACCGGCCATGACCTGCGCGGTCTTATCCGGATCGTCCTTGTAGCCCAGCATAAGGCCCATCGGGCCGGGATCGAGCTTGAGGGCGATTTCGCCCTCTTTCGCTTCGTTGCCCTCGGGATCCAGAAGGGCCACCCGGTAGCCGGGCACCGGCCGGCCCATGGAGCCGAGCTTGAGCGGCTGTCCGGGCGGGTTGCCGATCTGCAGGGTCGTCTCGGTCTGGCCGTAGCCGTCCCTGAGCTTCAATCCCCAGGCTTGCTCGACCCGTTCGATGATTTCAGGATTGAGCGGCTCGCCGGCGCCGACCACCTCTCTGAGGCTGGTCTTGTAGGACGCCATTTTCGACTGGATCAGCATGCGCCACACGGTGGGCGGCGCGCACAGCGTCGTCACACGGCAGCGGGAGATGACCTCGAGCATGTCTTCCGCGCTGAAGCGGCCGTAGTTGTAGATGAAAATCGTCGCCCCGGCGTTCCACGGCGCGAAGAAGCAGCTCCATGCATGTTTCGCCCAACCCGCCGAGCTGATGTTGAGGTGGACGTCCCCCTCGCGCAGCCCGATCCAGTACATGGTCGAGAGGTGCCCGACGGGATAGCTCTGGTGGCTGTGCTCGACGAGCTTTGGTTTGGCCGTGGTTCCGGAGGTGAAGTAGAGGAGCAGCGGATCGGTCGCCTGCGTCGGGCCGTCGGGCTCGAAACTGGCCGGCGATTCGTAGGCGGTGGCGTAGTCCACCCAGCCGTCGGGCGCGCCGCCAACGGCGATGCGGGTGTAGTCGCCGGGAATGTCGCCGAACTTGTCGGTCTCGGCGCTGCCGACGATGACATGGCGGACCGCGCCGCGGTCGAAACGGTCGAGGAGGTCGTCGCGGGTCAACAGCGTCGTCGCCGGGATGATCACGGCGCCAAGCTTGATGGCCGCCAGCATCACCTCCCACAATGGCACGACGTTGTTCAGCATCATGAGAACGCGGTCACCCCGCCCGACGCCGTGCCCGCGGAGAAAGTTCGCGGTGCGGTTGGAGCGTTCGGACATCTCCTGGTAGGAGAGCTTGCTCTCCGAACCATCCGCATTGACGACCCACAGCGCGGGTCGCTCGTTGCCGCGGGCGTAGACGTCGAAATAGTCGAGCGCCCAGTTGAACGCGGTCAGCTCCGGCCACTTGAAGTCCCGGTAGGCAGTCTCGTAGTCCTCGCGGTGACGCACCAGAAAATCGCGCGCTTGCAGGAAGGCATTCGTCTCGGTCATCTCGATCTCCTTGAACATGTCATCGCCCGCCACGATCGGATCGGCCCAGAGCCGCGGACCAGAAACCCGGCCGGTGCACAGTTCGCCGAAAGGCAGGCAGGCGCGTCCTTGCTACCGTCGTTGCCCTTGTTCGGTAGCATCCCGGGCGCGAAGATGCCGTGCGAAGATGTGCCGAAGATTTTGGAAACGTATCGAATTGTAACGCTGCTCAGCCGCCGCCCCGCTGGAAAGACCGCTCGAACAGCGCCAGCCGGTCCTTCATCTCCGCCTCTGTAAAGCCAATGAACGTGAGGCGGACTTGGGTCTTCGGCAGCGACAGATCCGGCACCTCCCGCCGCTCCTCCGGCGACAGTGTGATCTCCAGCCGGCGACAGTCTCCCTCCTCCGCCACAACCCGATCGCCGTCGATGCGGTAATCGCCGGTTGCGAGGGCGCCCGGCAGCACGCGGAAGAAATCCCGGTGGCTGATTGACATGTCCTTGTCGATGGTCACGGAGTCACCGCTTCGGACCGGTTCGGGCGCCGTCATGATTCTTCTCTTCCCACGCGGTTCATCCTCCTGCAACGGGCGGCCAGATGGCGAGGACGTCGTTGCCGTTCAGCCGGACCGTTCCCCGCTCGCCGGGCGGGACGAAGTGGCCGTTGATCAGGACAAGGTGGCAATGGGCTTCCGGCACGTTCAGGCGTCGGATCACCTCGACCGGCGTTGCTCCTTCATCCACGTCAAGCTCGGCGGCATTGTCAAGTGCGCCCGCCGGAAGGTAGCGCCCGAGCAACGCGAACAGCTTCACGGTGACCTTCATCGGCGCCGTCAAGCCGTACCGACCCGCGCCAGGTAGGCTTCGGCGACGCGGTGCGGGTCGGCCTTCAGCTTGCCTTTCCACGGCCCCAGCGGCACCCTGGTCTGGATCAGTCCCCGCAGCATGCCGACCCAGTCCGTCCGCCCAAGGGTGATGGCGCCGACCAGGCGGTCGTCTTCGAACTGCAGGTTGACGTAGCGGGAGGCGGCTTCGTCGACGCGCTCCGCTTGGTCGCCGCCGTCGATACCCTGCCAGCGTCCGAACGAGCAGGAGACCAGCCCGAGAGTATCGAGCACGTTCATGACCAGGCTGCCCCCATAGGCGGCATCGCCCCCGGACATGTTGATCGCGGCGAAGCGGCCATGGTCGGCGGCGGTCGGCTGCACCGCGTGCACCGAGAAGCCGCCGGTCGAGAAGTCCGGTCCCTGCGCCACGTCGCCGGCGGCGTAGATGCCGGGAACGTTGGTCTGCAGATGTTGGTCGACGAGGATCCCCTGATCCGTAGCGATGCCGCTGCCCTCGAGAAACGCCATGTTGGCGCGGACGCCGGCGGCGATGACGACCAGGTGCGCCGGAACCTGGGCGCCGTTGTCGAGATCCACGGCGAGCGTGTCGCGCTCGTCGGCCGCGGTCGGCGCCGTCTCGATACGAGTGATCCGGGACGAGGTATGTATGGTGACGCCCTTGCTCTCGCACCAGCGCTTGAGCATGGTCCCGGCGGTCGCGTTGAGCATGCGCGGCACCATCCTGTCGCCCATCTCGACGACCGTCAGGCTCACGCCCCGCTCGACCAGAGCCTCCAGCACGATGCAGCCGATGAAGCCGGCGCCGAGCAGCACCACGTGCGAGCCCGGCTCGGCCCGCCGGGCGATATGGCGGGCGTCGTCGAGGGTCCAGCATGCGTGGACCCCGGGAAGCTCCAGCCCTTCGATCGGCGGTCGCACGGCGCTTGCGCCCGTCGCCAGGAGAAGCCGGTCGAACGGAACTGTGACCCCGTCCGCCAGAACGAGCCGGCGCTCGCCAGGGTCGAGCCGCTCGACCCGCCCGTGCACCACGTCGATGCGGCGAGCGCGGAAGAAGTCCTTGGCCTTGCGCAGCACCGTCCCCGCCTCGTCGATCATGCCACTGAGGTAGTACGGCAAGGCCATGCGCGCGTAAGGCTCGCCGTCCTCGCCATGGATCAGCATGATCTCGCCATCCGGGTCGCGCTCGCGGAGCGTCTCGGCGGCGATGACGCCGGCCGGGCCGGCGCCCACGATCACATGATGCATCCGGCCCCCCGCCGATCTTCCGCCATCTACAGCGCCAGCCGGTTGAGCGTTTCGTTGGTGGGGACGCCGTCCGGCGTCCAGCCGCGGAGCTGGTAGTATTCCGGCAGCATGGTCTCCAGGCCGTTGACCAGCCCCTTGGCGGGCCCGACCTTGGCGGCCTCCTTGAGGAGCCGCTTCGGCAGGTTGTCGTCCTTGCCGGTGAAGCCGGCGTCGTTGTTGAACTTGCGCTCCAGGTTCCAGATGCGCTCGCCCACCTCCAGAAGCTTCTCGGTCGTCCAGTTGCCTTCGCAGGCAGCGTCGATCTGGGGCGCGATGTCGTCGAGGGTCCAGGCGAAGGTGGTGAACACGCAGATGCCGGCGGAGTCGACCGCCGCCGTGGCGTCCTGGAACGCCCGCACCAACGCCGCCTTGCCATCGGTCGCCAGCGGGTCGGTCTTCTCCGGAATGCCGAGGATCTCGGACGCCACGGTGTAGCCGCGCAAGTGACAGGCGCCGCGGTTGGAGGTGGCGTAGCCGAGGCCCATGCCCTGGATACCGCGGGAGTCGTAGGCCGGGAACTCCTGGCCCTTGACCTGCATCGCCAGGTCGGGGTGACCGTACTTCTCGCACAACAGCTTGGAGCCCAGGCCGATCTCGGCGCCGAAGCCCTCGCCGCGCCCGGTCAACTCGGTCACGTCGGTCAGCGCCTTGGCGTTGCCGAAGCGCAAATCGATGCCGCCAGTGACTTCCGGCGTTATCACCCCCATCTCGAAAAGCTCCATCGCCGCGCCGACCGTCGCCCCGAACGAGATCGGGTCCATCCCCTGCTCGTTGCAGATGAAGTTGGCGAAGGTCAACGCCTCGAGATCGTCGACGCCGGTTGCCGCGCCCAGCGCCCACGCCGCCTCGTACTCGAGGCCGCCCGAGGCGCCGTGATACTGCGGCCGATCGACCACGGTGTAGTGTGTCCGCTCGATAGCCGACACCCGGCCGCAGGCGATGGTGCACGCAAAGCACGCGGCATTGCGGATCAGGTTGGCCTTGCCGTCGGCACGCTTTGCATGCATCGCCTCGGCCGAAATCTTGTTAGCCCCTTCAAACTGAACGTCCCGATGGTTGCGGGTCGGCAGCGACCCGGTCTCGTTGATGACGTTCATCAGCACCTGGGTGCCGTAGGTCGGCAGCCCCTGCCCCGTCACCGGGTTCTCCGCCAGCACCTTCTTGGCGGCGTTGGTCGCGTTCAGAAACTGCACCGGATCCTTGACCCGAACGCCCAAGGTGCCGCGGATGGCAACCGCCTTCAGGTTCTTCGATCCCATGACCGCACCGACCCCGGATCGCCCGGCGGCGCGATGCATGTCGTTGACCACGCACGCGAATTTGACGCCCTTTTCACCGGAGACGCCGATCGAGGCGACGCGGATCTGGGGGTCCTGGTGCTTGGACTTGAGGCCCTCCTCGGTGTCCCAGGTGCTCTTGCCCCAGAACTCCGACGCGTTCATCAGGCGAGCATCGCCGTCCTGCAGCCACAAATAGACGGGCTGCGGCGAACGCCCCTCGAAGATGATCATGTCGTAGCCGGCGTTCTTCATCTCGTTTCCGAAGAAGCCGCCGGAATTGGAACACGCGATGGCGCCGGTCAGGGCGCCCTTGGTCACGATCGAGTACCGGCCGGCAGTCGACGCGCAGGTACCGGTCAACGGCCCGGTGGTCATGATCAGCTTGTTATCGGGCGACAGGGGATCGACCCGCGGGTTCACTTCCTCAGCCAGGTACTTGGTCGCCAGGCCCCGCTGGCCGAGGTATTTCTGCGCCCAATCCATGCGCAGTGGTTCGTTGGTGCAGGTTCCGGCGCCTAGGTTCACCCGCAAAACCTTGTTCGCCCATGCCATCGCTAATCCTCCTATCTTCGGCCGATGGGCCGCCAGTCAGTGCGTCGCCAGTCAGTGCGTCGCCGTCGCTCCGGCATCCGTCCTCGCCGCCCAGTGCCGCATGCGATCGAGTCCGGTCCAGTTGGCGTCAATGTAGGTGATGGCCTCGGTCGGGCACGCCTTGGCGCAGGCCGGGTCGCCGAAGCACAGGTCGCACTTGATCACCTTGCCGGTGCCGGCGTGATAGTTCACCGTGCCGAATGGGCACGCGATGGTGCACACCTTGCAGCCGACGCAGATGTCCGGATACACCTCCTTGGCCCCGGTTGCCGGGTTGAGCCCGATGGCGTCGACCGGGCACGCATGCATGCACCACGCTTCAGCGCACTGGGTGCAGGTGTACGGCACGAACCGGCCCTCGTCATGAAACGTGAATACCTTGATGCGCGATCGGGTCGGATTGAACGCGCCTTCCTTGACGTACGAGCACGCCATCTCGCATTGCAGGCAGTTCGTGCATTTCTCCGGATCGATGTGCAGCGATTTCAGCATGCGCCTTTTCCTCCCGAGGACAACGCCCAAGGTCGACGGAAACCGTTGAACCGAAGGGGATAAGCACGCCTGCCGCGACTCGTGCGCGATATTCGCGCTGCTTCTGATCCTCCCTCGATCCGGTTCTTCCAAGCGTGCCGTGACGACATCACGATCACTCCCGCCGGGTACCGTTTCGCGACCCTTTTTTGCGGTTACGATTATCCGTCCGTTGCCGACAAAAGGCAATGTCTAGCGCGCCGTGGCGTGGATCAACGGCCGGGACATCACGGCCGGGATCGACCGGTTGCGGGGATCATGCTTGAAAGCGCGGGTGCTGTCGATCATGGGTTATCTCGTGCGGAACCCAGGAGCCGGGCCGCGTCTTCGAGGTCCTCCGGCGTGTTGACGTTGAAGAACGGATCGAACGGCTCGGCGTCGAATGAGACCGTCGCCAGTTGATAGCGGGCCGTCCAGGCGGCGATCTTTCGCAGTCCCTCCTCAACCAGCGCGACCCGCAGGTCGTCCAGGAGACGCAGCGGCCACAAGCCGAATACCGGATGCGCCCGTCTGCCCGAAGCGGCGCAGGCCAGGTCGACGCGGTCATCGGCAACCGCGACGAGCAACCGGGCGACCAGGTCGTGCGGAAACAGGGGCGTGTCGGTGGCGATGCTGACGATCCATCGACACTGCGGCGCGTTGTCCCGCGCCCACATCATCCCGGTCAGCACGCCCGCCAGCGGTCCCGCGAAACCGCCGACCACGTCCGCCGCCACCGGCAGCCCGAACGACGCAAAGCGCGCCGCGTCGCCGCCGGCATTGATGACCAGCGCCGATACCTGCGGCGACGCCCGCTCGATCACCAGGTCCAGCATCGGCCGGCCGGCAATCGTCTGCAGGGCCTTGTCGCCGCCGCCCATCCGCCGTGCCCGGCCGCCGGCGAGCAGCACGCCCACCACTTCCGGAGGTCGCGTTGACGATAGCCCCGGAGGTCTTCCGCTCGAGATTGGGGACTGCTCAGTCGACGTAGCTTTCGGCGCAGGCTGCGTCCTGGTAAAGGGGCTCCCCGTAGGCATCCCGTCCGTACTCGCGAATGATCTGTTGCCCGTCGTCACTGGCAACGAAATCGACGAACCGGGCTGCCACGTCCCTGCCCGGCGTCGCGCCCTCCGGTGCGACCAGGGCATGATAGGTGTTCACGAGCCGCTTGTCGCCCCGGTAGAGCACGGTCAACTTCGGCAACCCCTTGCGGTTGACCAGCCAAGTGCTGCTGTCGAGCATGAAATAGCCGCCGATGGCGTCGGCCTTGCGGAGGCTGGCGGTCATGAAGTCGCCCGTGACAACGTACCATGGTCCCGACGGCGTCGTGCCCGCGTCCTTCCAGATCGACATTTCCTTGCGGTGGGTCCCGGAATTGTCGCCGCGGGAGACAAACGGCGCCTTGGCCGCGGCTATGCGCCGGTAGGCGTCCGCCGCCGATGTCGCGGCGGCCACGTTGGCCGGGTCCGCTTCGGGGCCGACGATGTAGAACTCGTTCGATCCGATCAAGGTGCGCTTGACCGCCCAGCCTTGCTCGACGGCGGCGCGCTCCCCGGCCGGCGCGTGTACCATGACGGCATCCACGGCTCTGTTCTTCAAATAGTCGAGACCCGCGCCACTGCCCGCCTTGACCCACTGCAGGGTCGCCGGCGTTCGTCCAGCGAACTCGGTCGCCAGCGCCTTCAGCAGGCCCAACTCGCCGGGGCTTCCAGTCGCGAGCATGAACGTCTCCCTCCTCCACCGTAGGTCGCCGTGATCTTCGGCCCATCTGTCGCGGCAGCGTTGGAGCTTCCAAGCGCGATGATGACCAGTCCGAGCGACGCCGCGGCACGGACTGCAGTCCGCAACCGGCTGCGACCGGCGCGGAGTTCCCTTCGTTGTTCTGCAATTTCCTGCACCGGTTACCTCCATTGAACAAAGTTGCCAGTTAGTGAGGATTGCTGCATGTTGCTCCGTCAGGACGAACCAAACGCTCGGGACAGCGGTCGATGCAAGACCTTTTCTCCGCGTTCACCAAGGCCGGGACGCTCCTGATCGCCTTGGACCCTGCCCTGATCGAGATCATCGGCCTCTCCTTGCGCGTCAGCCTCACCGCCGTCGGCATCGCAGCCATCATCGGGCTGCCGCTCGGCGCCATCCTCGGTCTCAGCCGCTTCCCCGGGCACGGGGCGCTGGACGTGCTGCTGAACGCGCTGATGGGCCTGCCGCCGGTGGTCGTCGGTTTGCTGGTCTATCTGCTGTTGTCGCGATCCGGCCCGCTCGGGGCGCTCGGGCTTTTGTTCACGCCGACCGCGATGATCATCGCGCAAGCCGTTCTCGTGACGCCGATCATCGCGGCGCTGACCCGGCAGACCATCGAAGATCTGTGGGACGAACTGGGCGAGCAGTTGCGGTCATTCGGCGTCGGGCGTCGCCGGGTCGTCGGAACGTTGCTGTGGGAGGGTCGGGTCGCGCTCTTGACCGCCATCCTCGCCGGCTTCGGACGAGCCAGCGCCGAGGTCGGCGCGGTGATGATCGTCGGCGGCAACATCGATCACGTCACCCGGATGATGACCACCACCATCGCGCTGGAAACCAGCAAGGGCGACCTGCCGCTGGCGCTCGGCCTCGGCATCGTGCTGATGGGCATGGCTTTGGCCGTCAACGCCGCTGCGCACGTGCTGCGCGGCACCGCGCTCAGGGTCGGTGGCTGAGGCATGGGCAACGTCCTGCCGATGCGCCTCGACAGCGTCTGCTTCGATGCCGGCGGGCGGCGGCTGATCAATTCCATCAACGGCGAACTGCGGCAAGGAACACGCACGGTCGTCCTCGGGCCCAACGGCGCCGGCAAAAGCCTGACGCTCAGGCTCTGTCACGGCCTGCTCGCGCCCACGGCCGGCAGCATTCGCTGGCTCGGCGCCAACGGGACCGACGTGCGGCTGTTGCAGGCCATGGTGTTCCAGAGGCCGGTGATGCTGCGCCGCTCGGCGGCCGGCAACATCGCTTATGCACTCGGGGTCCGAGGCATCTCGGGACGCGAGAAAGCCCGGCGCATCGACAAGGCGCTCGACCAGACAGGCCTAGCCGAGTTCGCCGCCCAGCCGGCGCGCACGCTGTCGGTGGGCGAGCAGCAGCGCCTGGCGCTGGCGCGCGCCTGGGCGCTGTCGCCGCAGGTGCTGTTTCTGGACGAGCCGACCGCCAGCCTCGATCCCGCCGCCACCCGCGCCGTCGAAGCCATCATCAACGCCATTTATCGCGACGGCGCCAAGATCATCATGACCACCCACGACCTCGCTCAAGCGCGGCGGCTGGCGGACGATGTTGTGTTCCTGCATCGCGGCCGGCTCATGGAGCATGGGCTGGCGGACGATTTCTTCGCCCAACCGCAGACACCGGAGGCGGCGGCGTTCATCACGGGAAGCCTCTGCTGGTAAGGGAGAACGATCGATGACGCGACGGAAGTTCCTGCAGATTGCTGCGGCGCTGTTGCTCACCCTCGGGACCGGCGCCACGCCCGGGTCCGCGGAGAACACCTACATCTTGGTGGCCTCCACCACGTCGACCGAGAACTCCGGCTTGTTTGCACACATCCTGCCCGTGTTCCAGAATGAAACCGGCATAGAGGTGCGGGTGGTCGCCGTCGGCACCGGTCAGGCCGTCGATCTCGCGAGGCGCGGCGACGCCGATGTGCTGTTCGTCCACCACACCCCGTCCGAGGAAAAGTTCGTCGCCGAGGGCTTCGGCGTCGCCCGCCACGACGTCATGTACAACGACTTCGTCATCGTCGGGCCGGAGAGCGATCCTGCCGCGATCAAGGGCATGACGTCGGCCGCCGACGCGCTCAAGCAGGTCGCCGACAAAACGGCGCTATTCGCGTCCCGCGGCGACGAGAGCGGAACCCACAAGAAGGAACTGTCGCTTTGGAAGGCGGCCGGTGTCGACGTGGAGGCAGCCAGCGGCACGTGGTACCGGGAGACAGGCTCCGGCATGGGCGCCACCTTGAACACTGCGAGCGGCCTCGGCGCCTATGCGCTGACCGACCGCGCCACGTGGCTCGCCTTCGAGAACAAGGGCGATCTCGCGGTTCTGGTCGAGGGCGATCCCAAGCTGTTCAACCAGTACGGCGTGATCCTCGTCAATCCCGAGAAGTTCCCGCATGTGAAGGCCGAAGCGGGCCAACGATTCGTCGACTGGATCATCGGCTCCGATGGGCAGAAGGCCATCGCCGATTTCAGGATCGGCGGCCAGCAACTGTTCTTCCCCAACGCCAGGCCAGGCGCTTGAGGCTGCTATTTGCCGATGATGACGTCGGATGACTTGATGATCACCGTAACCTCGTCGCCGATGGCGAGGCCAAGGTCGTCGACGGAAGAACTGAGGATCGATGACGAGATAATGGTGCCGCCGCCGATGTCGACGCGGACGTTGGCGGCGACATCTGCCGTCTTGACCTCGACGACGCGGCCTTTGATGACATTGCGGGCGCTCAGTTTCATGCATCCCTCCGCTGTTCGCGCAGCCTCAGCCAAAGCCCTGCGCTAGGATCCATTGTAGACCACGCGGCCGAGGCCGGAAACATCGTATCCCGCGAGTTCGCCGGCGCGTGCCGCCAGGGCCGGCGTCCGGCAGAAGGAGAGCAGCGCCTGCACCGGCGGCTCGAAATAGCTGCGTCGGCGCATGATCAGGTCGAAGCGTTCTCGCTGCAGCGGCAAGAAATCGAGACCGAGTTGCGCCGCGACGGCGGCGACCGCAAGGCCCACATCCGCCTTGCCTTCGCGAACGGCCAGCGCGACGTCCAGTTCGCTGCGCGCCCGTTGCGGCGTAACGGTCAGTGCGGCGGGCGAGACATTGGCCACTGCCAAGAGATGCGACAGCAAGATGTAGCTGCCGGCCTCCGTTTGGCGCCGGACCAGGCGGGCGCCTATTCGTGTCAGGTCGGCGACCGTCCGGATCCCGAGCGGGTTGCCGGCCGCGAGCACGAGTCCCTGTTGCCGCCACGCCCACTCCACGACGACAAGATCCCGGTCGCCCAGCCGCCGCCGCGCCAGGGCGACGTTGTAGTCGTTGTTGTCGGGGTCCAGGACGTGCGCGCCTGCCAGCATGGCCTGCCCGCCGGCCAGGCGCTCGATACCGTCGAGGCTGCCTCCGGTCATCAACGCCAGCCCGCACTCCGAATCGCGGATCGCCCATTCGAGCAACGGGTCATGACTGCCGGCAAGCGTCGGCGGCGCCGAACCGGCCGACGCCCGCGCCTGTACCGCCGGTGCCCCATCCGTCGCTTCCACGTTGCCGAGCAGCCAGTCGTCGATCAACGCTTTAGGAAATAGCCATTTTCCGGAGATGCGCGTGCACGGGATGCGCCGGTGCTTGACGAGGTCGTAGACCGTGCGCTCCTTGATGCGGAGGTAGTCGGCGACCTCGCGCGTGTTCATCATCTCCGGCACGCGCGCTCCATCCTTCATCCCGATGCCGCAATGGGTAGTGTATGATAACAGTGTTGTTGATCCCTGCGTCGCTGTTTAACAGGGTTTCGATCGCCACTTCTTGCCTGGCGGGAAAGAAGGACATGATGGTCAGATTGATGCTCATCCTTTGCTGCGCCGCCGCCGGCTGGGCATGCCTGCCCGGGGCCGGACGCGCTGCGCCCCTCCACGGCGACGAACAGCAGCGGGAAACCTCCGTGACCATCATCGACGGCGACACCATCGAAGTGGACGGAGAGCGCATTCGCCTCTACGGGATCGATTGCCCCGAGCCGGAACAGGTGTGCGGCAGCGCCAAAGACCGCTGGAACTGCGGCGAGTCGGCGATGGCGCAACTGGACAGAGTCCTCACCCTCAACCGCGGCAAGCTGACCTGCGAGCCCTGGAGCAGCGACGGCAGGGACGCACGCGAAGAGGCTGCGGAGGACGACACCTTCGTCTGCAAGGCGAGCAACAAGGATCTGGCCGACGGTCTGCTGCGGGGCGGATACTGCGTCGCCCTGCCCCACGCGTTTCCGGAATACCGCGAGGCGGAGCGCTCGGCCAAGGAGGGGAAGCTGGGCCTGTGGGGCGGCGACTTCGTCCCGCCGGACGAATGGCGGCGGCGCAACCGCGCGGCGCCGGCGACCCGGTAGCGACGCGGGGACGGCACCGAGCCTCGGAGCGCCTCCGCCGTCGATCGCGACCGTGCGCTGGTGGTTCTGGCGGGGAACCAGGTCCGTCGATTGAGCAACTCACAGGCGAAAACGTGGCGGTGATCTTTCACCTTTTTTTGTCGCATTTTTCAGCGAGTCGGGACGTTTTTTTGCTGTTTTGCCACCGTTTTGCACGGCCAAAATAGGACTAACGTCTTGTATCGCTTCATTTTGTGTCCGTTTGGACGCGAAATGTGTATGCAAATGTACTCAAATGTATGCAGAATTCGCCTTAAGATGCTGATAATAAACAATTATATTCATGGTTGATAGTCTAGTCTTGTTTTGCGCGTCAGGAACGTTGTCTCAGACCGAATGCAGCGGCCGAGCGGTGCCGGCAGATGGCGGGTCAGCCTATGCTCTCCTGAGCACCGGCGCGCACTTTTCCCGGATCGCGCTACGCTCCCTTCGCGCTCTGGATGTACGTGTGAGGCGGTCGCGGCCAGCATCCACGGCCGGGCCGACGGTGAAGCACACGGGGAACTACAATGAGAAAGAACAATAAAAGAACATGGCCGCTTCCACGATCCTCGTCAAGGGCGAAGGCGCTTTGCCACGCGTTGGCCAGCGTCGTCACTGGCACGGCATGAGGAGCGGTTCGTCCTCATGGCCTGATGTCGGCCTCATTGACGGAAGCCGGCCGCCAACCGCGGCCTCGACCCCGTGCCGCTTCCAGCGCCTTCGGCCCGCGCGCGCACTAGGGACCCGCGACGTCGCGATGCGCGAGTTGCAAGAACCCTGACGTCCGTGCCGGCTCGGCGCGGTTCAAAGGCAGCGGGCGCGCTGGATCTTTCGAGGATGGCGGCTCCCTCGGCTTTCCACGTGTAGGGCGTGGATCGGCGTTGCGTTGGGCGATAGGCCTTGATGTCGGCGACCAACTCTTTCACCGAGGTGAAGCTCCCGGCACGGATGACGTCTCCCGTAAGGTCGGCGAAGAAGCGCTCGACCAGATTGAGCCACGACGAGGACGTGGGCGTGAAGTGCACGTGAAAGCGCGGGTGCCTGGCCAGCCAGGCCTTCACCTTGCGTGCTTGTGGTGGCGTAGTTGTCGACGATCAGATGGAGATCGAGGTCCTTAGGCGTCCCGCGGTCGATCTGCGAGGAACCTGAGCCACTCGGCGTGGGTATGGCGCGCCTCGGTGCGCGCGATGAGCTCCGACCAGCGTCGAGCGCGGCGAACAGCGTGATCCGCCGGCGCCTGTAGTCGTGGGTCGTGGTGGCCGGACGCTGGGCGCGAGCGGGCCCGAGTTGCGTGCGCTCCAGGGCTTGGCACTGGCTCTTCTCGTCGCAGCACAGCACGAGCGCCTTCTCCGGCGGGCTGGAGGTAAGAGCCGATCACGTCCCAGAACTTCTCCTCAAGCTCGGGTCGTTGAGCTTGAAGGGTCCTGGTCACGTGAGGCTTCAAGGCGTTCTTCGACCAGACCCGCTGAACCGGAGGGCGAGACGCCGCGTGGCGGCTCGCGGAGCGCCGCTCCCCCTTGCGGCGCAGCGGCGGGCGGCTCGGTCAGGACGCTCGATCTTCTCGGGCGGGATCGACGGCTGCGACCGCGCGCTCGTCCTCGAGGCCCAAAGCCCCTTGGTCTCGAAACGCTTCGTCCATGTCGATAGCGCGCGGGCGTCGCCCAGCGCGCGCGACCTCCCAACGCCAAGGCCTTCGAGCGGGAGAACGATCGACGCCGCTCCTTCGCCCGTGCCTCAATGCTTGTCGCCCGCGATCTGCGTTCGAGCTCCCAACCACCTCCGGCTCCGCCGTGATCCGCTTGATCGGACCGCCTTCGACTGATCCTCCCCGCATCGTGCATCGCGCAAGGATATTAGTCGACACTTTAGAAACAGTACACTAGGGACGCGTGACCCGCGAAGTCGCGATGCGCGAGTTGCGGGAAACCGCTGACGTCCGTGCCTTGTTTGGCGCTTATAGCCATGGGCGGACATGCGGCGGGCAAATATGACGTCCGACATGAACGGCAGCAGGAAGCTGGCGAAGCCAGCCGGAAGCAGTCCGCTCGATGCAGGGGTTATACGGCGCGTGCTTCAAGAAGGGCGACGTCCCTAAGATGCTTTTCACGCTGGCCCTCCGCAAATGCAATGGCTTGCTTTTTCATGGAGATGAGCGCTGAGACCGAAGCAAGCCATACTGGAATATTGAAAAGTCGCGCGTCGATCGCACCAGCTTCGACCTCAGCGAAGCTCGCGGAGCCTTGCTGAGGCGTGAGCAACTCGGCGTAGTAGTGCTTCTTGATCGAGACTTGCAGTCCAAGCCTAGTGAAGGAACCAGCTGAATGCCCGGGTATCCGAAAACTCGCCAGTACCCCTGATACGCGCGCGGAATTCCCGGCGGTTGGTTCGACGAGTAGGTCCATGTCGTCCGCAAGGCGCTCAGACAATGCCAGGCGACAGCAAGGCCCCGACCACGACAAACTTCACGCCTGCTTCTGACAGTGCGCGGACGAGACCTCGTTCCCTCCGAAATGGATAAGGTTGTCACCGATGCGGTTGTTCATGCCATATAAAGTTCAGCTTAGGGGGTGTGGAAACCGCAAGCGAAGCTCGCTGGCGTAGCGACCGATTCGAAGCGTTGGTCAGGCAATGGGCTGCGTTTCGACCACCACTGTGCTTGAACACCTACCTGCATTCAATTACCAAATTGTGTTGGGGCGCAGCAACAAAGCCGCCGCTACTCGTTGGCGCAACAAATGTTCCTGAAGAGCGATCAATGATCGAGTAACCGGACGGGCATAATTCTCCTGCCTTCTCGTAGCAGGCATCCAAGGTGCGGCCCATGCCACTGCAACGCATCGAGTAAGCTGTCTTCGCGTTGGGCCAACAAACTGTTTGGGTTCGATACTTGCGCATGAGGCAAGAAGAACGCATGAGGCAAGAAGAACAGGCAATAACATCAGGAAGAGACTGCGCAATTAATTTCCCCTTTCTTGAGCTGGAATACTCATTCACGTAAAGTGCTTGGACTTAAAAATTTTGATCACCAAAGCTGCCGCAAGCGTACCCTAGCCATATCTCTACCACATAACGGCCAGTATTCGGGCTTGTGATATGTGAGTTTACCTGGCTCGTCGAACGAGTATGCGAAAACCTCGGACTCAATGGTGTGAAGGTGGTTTACGCACTTCCGAGCCCGTGCCTCAAGCTCACGGTGGTCCTGTTCGACTTGTCTATTTAGGTGATGAAAGTCGTTTCGATCCGCAAACATCGAGACGGCTGCATCGCACACCGCCGAAGAGACAACCTTCTTCTTATGCAGTCTTTTCCAACGCTCTTCAACATTATTTCCCATCGAGACATTGTGAGTTTTAGCGTGGGTTTCGGCGAGAAACTTGGAAAGTGCCTCCACATACGATTGTGCAACAGAGATAGAGCCGTAGAAAAAGCCCGCGATATACATGCTTGCGCATTCGGACGCTGCTGCCGCAAACCAGTGGGCCGGGATGACATCTTGAAGCCTGACCTGAGAAGCCCTTGAAAGCCTTTGCGTTAACTCAGCCTCAAAGCTGCTCCGCATTTGCCTTGCCATCGAATCGGGGATCAACCGCAGCATATACATGTTCCATGGCTAAGCTTGTCTCGTTTCTAACTGGGGCATGAAAGCACCCATTGTACGCCCCGCATTCAAGCCACGGAAGTCCGCTTCGGGTCAAACTGAGACAGGAGATTGAGCCACGACGAACCCGGATCGTCGGCTCGGCCCCGAAAGCGGGCGCCGATTCGGTATCCCGGGCGGCCCCCGGAACATACTGGTCTCCCTTACCAACCATGGGAGAGAGACCATGCAAAACGTCCAGCGAAATCAGCGTCAACGTCGCCAAGCGCGAGCCCTGGAACAAAGGGAAGCTGATCGGCCCGGAGCCCCGCTTCTTCGGAAGCACTTTTGGGCGATCCGCACGCGCTTGCAGATGGCGGGGCGGCAGCGTGATCTGGCGCTTTTCAATCTTGCCATCGACAGCAAGCTCCGGGGGTGCGACGTCGTCAAACTCCGCGTCGTGGACGTGGCGCCGCACGGATACGCGATCGAGCGCGCAACGGTGCGCCAGAGCAAGACCGGGCGACCGGTCAGGTTCGAGATCACCGAGCAGACGCGCCAGGCAATCGACGAATATCTTCTGGAAGCGATCGGCGACCGAGGCCTTCTTGTTCGGCGGGCGTCGCTGAAAGGGTTCCGGCCTCACAACCCGGCAATATGCCCGCCTCGTCTCCCGGTGGGTCGCGAGCATTGGCCTCGATCCGTCGCGCTTCGGCACACACTCGCTCCGGCAAACGAAAGCGCCGTTGATCTATCGACGGACCGGCAACCTGCGAGCGGTGCAGCTCCTGCTCGGGCACACGAAGGTGGAGAGTACCGTCCGGTATCTCGGTATCGAGGTTGACGACGCGCTTGCCATCGCCGAGCAAACCGAGGTCTGATCGCTGGGGTGGAGCGGAACCGCTCCACCCTCTTCAGATGGGCGAGGCTAAGTAATAGGAGACACAACAATGGCTTGGGTAACAGGCGTGACGTAAGAAGCACCCTGTTGGCTCGATGGTTAAGTCACTTTTTCCAATGGTCGCGAGGATGAAATCTTCCAGCTTTTGTCTCAACTCAGATTCACTTTGCCATACGATGTGATAGAATTGCCTTGTATCATAATGTACGTTCTTTAAATCATCATCTCGTACACACCAAATGACAGGTAAACCCAAACCAAATGCAAAGCCGGCCTCGTAATAGACTCCTGACTTTTGCTGGGTTACATCCGCGACAACAAACCTAGACTTTCGGATTTCGGCAATGATTTTTGCATCAATTCGATCAAGATGAGGCGAGGAGTCGACTCGAAGTGGCCGATAACCGGTCGCTTCAATGGCAGGTGCAATCGCATTCTGGTAGACAGGCAGCAGTGTCCCATCAAAAGACATGGCCACAAATGCTTGGAATTTTGTATTAAAACTGGAATCATCTCTTTCTAGGTACTCCCAGCCTTTGGCTGTGATGACCATTGGGTACAGCGGGTCGGAAAGGCTCCGTTCACCAGCACCACCATTTCAAGCAACCCACGATCAATCAGTGCCTTCAGGTAATATTTCAATTCATTTTCATTTTGCGCCCAAGCTAGGGAAGTAGAATGCTCAGGAATAAGAACGACATCCTTCCCCGGATAATCTGTAAGCAGTTCAATTGCCTTAAGCAGTTTGCTTTGTTTTTCAAGCGGACTATAACTCCGGAGATTCGTAACGACTTCGTTTGGAGCTATGGCCGGAAGTGGGTGACGGGATGAGATAGGGGTGGCGTATCGTGGGCGGTGATGAGCCGGCCACATCTCCCGGGAAAGAGTGATACGCCATGACCGAGGATACCGTTGTCACCCTGAGCCAGCCACGGCATTTTGATGATCCATTGACTGACGTTCTGCGCGAGGGGGCGCGTCGGCTGCTGGCTCAGGCGATCGAGGCGGAAGTCGAGGCGCTGCTCGCCGACCATGCGGATCTGCGCACCGAGGACGGCCGGCGCCGGTTGGTGCGGCATGGTCATGGGCCGGAGCGGCAGATCGTCACCGGGATTGGTCCGGTGGCGGTGCGGCGAGCCAAGGTTCGGGATCGTGGCGGTACTGGTCCGAGCGGTCGCATCCGCTTCAGCTCGGCCATTCTGCCGCTGTTCGCCCGCCGCAGCCGGTCGCTGGATGCAGTGTTGCCGGTGCTGTACTTGCGCGGCATCTCGACGGGAGATTTTCAGGAAGCGTTGTCGGCGCTGCTCGGCCGGGACGCACCGGCACTGTCGGCTCCGGCGCTCGCCCGTCTGAAAGCCGAATGGAAGGCGGACCTTGATCGTTGGCGACAGCGGGACTTGTCGGCCCGGCGGTATGTCTATCTGTGGGCCGACGGTGTCTACCTGCAGGGCCGCATGGAAGACGAGAAGCAGTGCGTTCTGGTGCTGATCGGCGCCACGCCGGAAGGCCGCAAGGAACTGATCGGTTTCCAGGCGGGCTTTCGTGAAAGCGCCCAGAGCTGGCGCGAACTGCTCGCCGATCTGAAGGCGTGCGGGCTGGCGGCGGCGCCGGACCTTGCCGTCGGCGACGGGGCGCTCGGCTTCTGGAAGGCGCTTGAGGAGGTGTTTCCGCACACCCGGCACCAGCGGTGCTGGATGCACAAGACCGGCAACGTGCTGAACAAGCTGCCGAAGGCCCTCCAGGCGACGGCGAAAACGGACATTCATGAGATCTGGATGGCCGCCGGCCGCGCCGAGGCAACCGCGGCCCTCGATCGCTTCGCTGCCAAGTACGTGAAGAAGTACTCGAAGGCGGTCGAATGCCTGACCAAGGACCGCGAGGCGCTGCTCGCCTTCTACGACTTCCCCGCCGAGCACTGGGTCCACTTGCGCACCACGAATCCCGTCGAGAGCGTTTTTGCGACGGTGCGCCACCGCACGGTCCGCACCAAGGGCTGCCTGTCCCACGGCACCGCCATGGTCATGGTCTTCAAGCTGATCACCGCGGCAGCGCGAACCTGGCGCAAGCTCAAGGGCAGCAACCAGTTGCCGAAGATCATCGAAGGCGTCAAATTCACCGACGG
>JADJXQ010000014.1 GCA_016710335.1 Rhodospirillales bacterium | reverse complement strand
CGGCCTTTTGCGTTGACGCGGTGGCGGCTCGTGTTGCGGCCCAGCTCCACGGCAGGAGTTGGTCGATCTTGTTGATCTTGTGGTCGGCGATGCGGCCGAGGGTGTCGGTGAGCCAGGCCTGGGGATCGATGCCGTTCAGCTTGGCGGTTTCGATCAGGGTGTAGGCGATGGCGGCCGCGTTGCCGCCGCCCTCTGAGCCGACGAAGAGGTAGTTTTTCCGGCCGAGCGCCACTGATTTCATCGCCCGCTCGGCAGCGTTGTTGTCGGCTTCGAGGTGGCCGTGGTCGACATAGGGCCTGAGTTTTTTCAGGCGGGTCAGGGCGTAGCGGATCGCCTTGGCGAGCTCGGACTTGCTGGAGATGCGTGGCAGCTGGCTTTGCAACCACGTCTCCAATTCGCCGAGGATCGGTGCGGCGTGCGCCTGCCGGAGTGCTGCGCGGCTTTCGGGAGGCTGACCGCGGGCCTGTTTCTCGACGGCGTAGAGGCCGGCGATGCGTCTGATCGCTTCCTCGGCGATCGGCGAGGTCTGGCTTTGGACGATGTCGACGAACTTGCGCCGGATGTGGGCGAGGCAGGCGACCTCGCGGGTCTCGTCCTTGCGATAGAGCTCGTTGAAGCCCGAATAGCCGTCGGCATGGACCCAGCCTCGATAGCCGGCCAGATGTTCGGCCGGATGCTGGCCTTTGCGATCGATCGTGAACCTGTACCAGACGGCCGGTGGATCGGCACCCGACCAGGGCCGCTCATCGCGGACATAGGTCCAGATGCGGGCGGTCTTGGTCTTGCCGTTGCCTGGCACCTGCAGCTTGATGGGCGTGTCGTCGGCGAAGATGGCTTGCCCGGCCAGGGCATGGCGGCCGATGGCGTCGGCCAGGGGCTCCAGCAGTGCTGTGGCCTTGCCCACCCAATCGGCAAGCGTCGAGCGATCCAGATCGATCCCGTCCCGCTCGAAGATCTTCGACAGGCGATAGAGCGGCAGATGATCGCCATATTTCGCGACCAGCACATGCGCCAGGAGACCGGGTCCCGGTCGGCCGCGCTCGATCGGCCGGGCCGGCAAGGGGGCCTGGCAGATCGCCTCGCAGCACGCGCAGGCAAGCCGCGGCCGGACGAAGCGGTTCACGACGAAGCGGCCGGGGATGTAGTCCAGCTCCTCGGTAACGTCCTCGCCGAGCCGCTTCAGGCTGCCGCCGCAGCCGGCGCAGGCCTCGCCCGGCGAAAGGATGCTCTCGGTACGCGGTAGCTCCTTCGGCAGCGGCTTGCGTCGAGGCTTCCTTTTGGCCTCGCCCGCATCCTCCGGCGCTGCCGGATCGGCGTCCCGAGCGACCTCGATCTCGGTCTCCTCGAGCGCCAGGTCGAGCTGCTCGAGCCGCTCCGAGGTCGCCCCGAAGCGCTGCCGGCGCAGCCCGGCCAACTGGTGCTCCAGCTTGGCGATGCGCAGCGCCTGCGCCTTGGCGAGCGCCACCAGACGCTCGGCCGCCGTGCGCAGCTCAGCCGGGTCGTCGGGTAGCTTCTTGGTCTCGTCGAGCATGGCCACGGCTAGCACAACGGCCCCGCCAAGGGAATCCTGAACGATCCTAAGCCGCTGTTTTTATTGCCCTTCAGCCAGTCGTCAACGGTCGCCAAGTGCGTTGCGGGGCGCGCCAGTCGATTCCTTCGAGCAGCATCGCCAGCTGTGCCGGGCTGATCGACACCCGGCCATCCGCCGATGACGGCCAAACGAAGCGGCCCTGCTCCAGCCGCTTGCTGAAGAGACACGCCCCCTGGCCGTCGAACCAGATCACCTTCACCAGGTCACCCCGCCGGCCGCGGAAGACGAAGAGATGGCCCGAGAACGGATCCTGCGCCAACACCTTCTCCGCCAGCGCCGACAGACCGTTGAAGCCCTTGCGCATGTCCGTAACGCCGGCCGCCAGCCAGACCCGGGTCTGCGCCGGCACCGGGATCACGAGCGCACCAGCACCGCCAGAAGCCGCGCCACCGCCTCCCCGTCGAAGGCGCCGCTCGCCGTCAGCCGATGCCCGCCCGCCAGCACGATCTCGACCCGGCCGCCGCTGTCGCCAGCAGACGACACCGGCGAACCAGCCGGCGGCTCCCCCTCTCGCAGCTGAACCGGCAGGAACACCGGTGCCGCCTCCAGCATCCCGCCGGGCGCGAACCGCGGATCGCGCAGCCATTTGAAGATCAAATTGGCGTTCAGCGAATGAAGCTGCGCCACCTGCGCCACCGATACACCCGGTGCCCGAGTCTCCAGGCAAATCGCCCGCTTCGCTTCGGCACTCCAACGCCGGTAACGGCGCCGCTCTCTCGGCGATCCGGCCACGAAAGTGTCCACCATGCAGAGTGGACACCTTTGTCCAACTCCCCGCCGATCATCGACCACACGATCAAGTCAGCAAGGTGGGGTAGGCCGGACGCTCACCTACGCCCCGGGCCGGGCGCGCGCCCGCGGGCGAAGGCGGCGTGGGGTTGCGGGTTCGTGCGAACGGGGAAGATCCCGGAGGCCCCCGGAGTGACGTCGAACGGTCCCATTCCTACGATGGACAACTTCGCCGCCGTCTCGACGATCGAGATCAGCTTGCTTGGCGGGCGCAGCCTGAAGGTGCCAGCTTCGTTGCCGAGCACCGAGTTGCGGCGGCTGCTTCGCACGGTCGAGGGCGCATGATCGGGCCCGGCGCGGGCGTGCGCGTCTATCTCGCCTGCGGGGTTACCGATATGCGCAAGGGAATCGGCGGCCTCGCGGCTCTGGCGCAGCACCTGCTGCGCCAGAACCCGGCCTCGGGTGCCCTCTTCGCCTTTCGGGGCCGGCGGGGTGACAGGCTCAAACTGCTGATGTGGGACGGCCAGGGTTTCTGCCTCTACTACAAGGTGCTGGAGCGGGGCCGCTTCCCCTGGCCGTCGCCTGCCGAGGGGGTGGCAAGGCTGACCGCGGCACAGCTGGCGATGCTCTGGATCGACTGGCGTCGTCCGGCGTCGACGGCGCCACCCTCGCGTGTCGCCTGAATACGCATCCCAATCAGTGAGATAGGGCTGGTGCCGGGTTGCCCGGACCGGTAAATTCGGTCAAGTCCGAGAACTGCTGGAAATTCGGTCTTGAGGGGTCGCGACTGAGTGGTTTTCCTCGAGGCCGTTTTCGGCCTTGTAATCGTGGTCGAGCTCCTTGCGCAGGGCGTCCAACTGCCGCCGCTCGAAGGTCGTGATCTTGATGGCTCGCCAACGCTCGGCAGCGCGGATCATCGCGCCGAACATGAGCTTCAGCACCGGCTTCTCGCCGAAGGCGTTGGGGATGATCTTCAGACGCCGCCGCTCCTCGACGAACAGCCGCTCGAGGAGGTTGGTGGTGCGAATCGCCCGACGATGCGTGATCGGCAGCCGCAGATGGGCGATGCAGGCCTCGAAGTCGTCCCGAAAGCAGGCGACCGCACCGGGCAGCTCGGCCTCGTGGTCGTTGACGACGCCCTCGGCCAAGTCGCGTGCGATCGCCCGGCTGGGGCAGTAGACGGCCTGCGCCCTGGCCTTGAACTCTGGCCATTGGTCCTCGGAACCTTGGCCGCGAGATTGCGCATGCGATGGGCCAGGGCAGCGCTGGCGGGCCGAGCGTGGGAAGCAGGTCTCGATCGCCTTGATGATGCCGGGTGCACCGTCACTGACGACCAGAAGCGGATCGCCGAGCCCGCGTGCACGCCAATCCTGGAAGAAGGCCACGACAGTCTCGGCATCCTCTTTCGACCCCGCCATCAAGCCCAAGAGAACCTTCTTGCCGTCCGTGGCGATGCCCCAAGCGGCGAGCACCGGCTCGCGCTTCTGCCCCGGCCGGATGCGCTCGGCAATGCCGTCGACGAAGAGGTAGATGATCTCGTGCTCGCCGAGATCACGCCGGCAGAACTCCTGATAGTCGGCCCATAGCCGCGCGCCGATCTCCGAGACTGCCGTCTTCGACAGCAACAGCCGGCCGCTCTCGTCCTTGAAGGCCTCCTCGATGTCTCGCACCGACAAGCCGCGCGCCAGGAGCTCGATGGCCAGGTCTTCCAAGGCCTCGGTGCGACCCTTGAGATGCTGACGGATCTCGGATCGAAACGGCTCCTCACTGTCGGCGATCTGCGGTGCAGAAAACGAGATTATCCCCTCGGCCGTCTTCAACCGACCCTCGCGCACGCCGTTGCGATAGCCTCGGTCAGCATCGCCGCCGCGCTCGTAGTAGTCCCGCCCCAGCGCATCCCGGCTCTCCTCCGAGCGCCTCCTCGATGATCAGCCGGGCCGCCAGCTCGACCAGCTCAGATCTGCCGGCGGACGACGACAGCCGTCCTCGATCAGCTCCGAAAGGTTTTGCCGGGTGCGCATCGATGCCGGTAGCCTCTTCGCTGGGGGTGCCTCCTCGCTGCCGCCGGCGGCAACCGGCGGTGGGTTCTCGACGCTCAGCGACGATGTACCCCCAACCCATTTTCCAGCAACTTTAGGACTTCACCGCGCTGAAGATCACCATTGCGCGGCTGAAGCGGCAACGATGCGGGGCGAGTTCGGAGAAGATCGACCGCGAGATCGAGCAGTTGGAGCTGGCGCTCGAGGGCCTCGAGATGGCGGGTGCCGCCGCCGACCCGACGCCGGCGGCAGACGATGCCGGCTCCAATGCGACGGCGACAGAGCAGCTTCTGCCGCCTCGGCGTCGCGGCAAGCCGCGGATCGCCGCCGACGCCCCGCGCGAGGTCATCACCCTCGACCCCGGCGAGCGCTGCCCGGACTGTGGCGGCGTGTTGCGGCTGGTCGGCGAGGATAGAGGTGGCTCGGGAAATCTGCACAGCGGGATAAGTGGATTGTCTGCCTGAAGCCGGCCAGGATGGCCGGTAGCAGGAGAGACGATGAGCAAACGACCCCGCCGGAACCACAGCCCGGCATTCAAGGCGAAGGTGGCGCTTGCGGCCGTTCGCGGCGAGAAGACGCTGGCAGAACTGGCTCAGCAGTTTGACGTGCATCCGAACCAGATCACGCAGTGGCGTTCGCAGCTGCTCGAGGGGGCTGTCGGCGTATTCGGATCGGCGCCCACTGGCGTAGCGGTCGCGCCGACCGTCGATGTGAAGACGCTGCATGCCAAGATCGGCGAGCTGACACTGGCAAACGATTTTTTAGAGGGCGCGCTCGACAAGGCCGGACTGTTGGCGAGCGCAAAGAAATGATCGACCGTTCACACGACCTGCCGGTCATCCTGCAGGCCAGGGAACTCGGGATTAGCCGAGGCAGCATCTATTATCGCCCTCGACAGGCTTCCGATGCCGATCTCGCACTCATGCAGCGGATCGATGAGCTGCATCTGGAACTGCCATTTGCCGGCAGTCGGATGCTCCGCGACCTGCTCGCCGGCGAAGACATCGAGGTCGGCCGCCTGCACGTCGCGACGCTGATGAAGCGCATGGGCATCGAGGCGCTGTATCGAAAGCCGAACACGTCCAAGCCGGCGCCGGGCCACAAGATCTACCCGTATTTGCTGCGCAGGCTGCCGATCACGCGACCGAACCAAGTCTGGGCGATGGACATCACCTACGTGCCGATGGCCCGCGGCTTCGTCTACCTCACGGCCGTGGTCGACTGGTTCAGCCGTCGTGTGCTGGCCTGGCGGCTGTCGATCACGATGCATGCCGACTTCTGCATCGAGGCTCTGGAAGAAGCCTTGGCCCGCTTCGGCAAACCCGAGATTTTCAACACCGATCCCTCCGCCGTCTGCTGACGGCGTCCCCTTCGGGAAGCGGATGAAAGGCCTCCTGGCCTTTCATGGTAGCCAGTTCACCAGTACCGACTTCACCAAAGTGCTGCTGGCCAAGGAAATCCAAATCTCGATGGACGGCAAGGGCGCCTGGCGGGACAATGTCTTTGTCGAACGGCTCTGGAAGTCGATCAAATACGAGGAGGTCTACCTGCGCGCCTACGACACCGTCAGCCACGCCAGAGCCTCAATCGGCCGGTACCTGGACTTCTATAACGGACGACGGCCGCATTCACGTCTCGGCAGGCAAACGCCTGATCAGGCATACTTCAACCAGCCGCTTCTCGCAGCGGCATGAACCCGGCGGACAATCCACTTATCAAAGCGGCGAGCCTGTTCAGACAAACCGAGCCACCTCTGACATCTGGGCGAGATCGAGGCCGCGCGGCGCGTCGCGGCGGAGCTGAAGGAGATCAATCCGGACCACTCGTTCGCCCGGCATATCGCGCGCCTCCCCTTCACCGATCCCGCTGATGCCGCGAGAATCAGTGAAGGTTACGCCAGAGTCGGGTTGCCCGGCTGAGGGTGCCCCGCACGCAAGCTTCATAGCCCGCCTGGCTCATCACCTGTCCTTCGACGTTCATCCAGGGCCGTTTTGGCGCGCCGGCTGACCGGACAAGGGGCACGTCCCGCCTCTTGCCCGGTCCCGTTCCACGGCTCCTACTTCTGCAGCTCGGTCCAGATCGCCGTGTAGAGCTTCTGGGCTTCCGGCGGGCAGGTCGGCAGGAAGACGCCGGCGTCGGCGAGCTCCGCAGGCACGACGATTTCCGGGGCGTCCTTCATGTCCTCGGGCATGAAGGGCTCGGAGCCGTCGATGCCGTTGGCGTAGCGGGCGAAGGCGGAGATCATGGCGGCGTTCTCGGGCTCCATGATGAAGTCGAGGAAGAGCCTGGCGTTCTCCACGTTCTTCGCGTCGGCGAGGATGGCGGCGGAGTCCATCCAGACGACGAAGCCTTCCTGCGGGTAGCCATAGACCACGTCCGGGTTGTTCAGCCGGGCGCGGAAGGTGGAGCCGTTCCAGTTGACCGAGGCCATGACGTCGTTGTTGGAGAGCTTTTCGGTCATGCCGTAGTCCATCGACATCCATTTGGGCTTGGCGGCGACCAGGGTGTCGCGGACCTTGCGCAGGACCTCGAGGTCCTCGGTGCAGGGGCTCGCCGCCGACATAGAGGATCGAAAGCCACAGGACATCGGCCATCTCCGGCGCACATTGACCTTGCCGACCAGTTCCGGGGGCGGGTCCAGGAAGATGGCCGAGGTGTTGATGTCGCCCGAGCATAGGCGCTTTGTTGACGGCGACGCCGGTGGAGCCCCACTGCCAGGGCACGGTGAAGTTGCGGCCCGGATCCCAGGGCACGTCCATCCAGCGTCCGGCGATGTTCGTGAGTTCGCGAGCTGGTCAGGGCCAGCTTTCCTGGAGGAGTCCCTTCTCGACAAAGATCGGCACGTAGTTGGCCGAGGGCACGACGAGGTCGAAGCCGGCGCCACCCGCCTCGATCTTGGCGAGCGCGGTGTCGTTCGAATCGTAGTCGGTGATCGTGACCTTGATCCCGGTCTCCGCCTCGAACTTCTTGATCAGCTCGGGGTTCGTGTAGTCGCCCCAGTTGAAGATGTTGAGCTCGCCCTCGGCATGGGCGACGCCGGCGCCAAGCACGGCGACAGGGCGAGGGCGGACAGGTCAGCCTCCTCATCGGTCTCTCCTTGTTCAGTGGTGTTTCAGGCCTTCTTGCGCGTCAGGAGGAAGAAGGCGGTCAGCAGCAGGACGGTGAGCGCCAGGAGTGCGGTCGAGATGGCGTTGACCTCCGGCGTCACGGCACGGCGAAGCTGGCCGAGCATGTAGGTGGGCAGCGTATCCTGTCCGGCGGATTTGACAAACTCGGTGATCACCACGTCGTCGAGGGAGATGATGAAGGCGAGCATGAGGCCGGCAACGATGCCGGGCGCCATCAGCGGCAGGGTGACGTGGCGAAAGGTCTGGAAGCGGTCGGCATAGAGGTCGCTGGCGGCCGTCTCCAGCGTCATGTCCATCCCTTCCAGCCGGGCGCGGATCGGCAGATAGGCGAAGGGCACACAGAAAGCCGAGTGGGCGAGGATCAGGTAGCCGAGGCCGGCATAGCCCGTGGCCACCTTGATGCCCGAGAAGAAGATCAAAAGCGCCACGGCGGTGACGATCTCCGGCACCATCAGCGGCTGGTTGACCATGACGTAGATCAGCGGTCTGGCCCCGGAAGCGGTCGGTGCGGGTGGTGCCGAGGGCGGCCAGCGTGGCGACGGTGCCGGCGATGGCGGCGGCCGAGGCGGCGATGACCAGCGAGCGGACGGTCGCCTCCTGGACGGCGGTGTTCTGCCAGGCGATGGCGTACCAGCGCCACGAGAAGCCGCCCCAGATGGCGATCGAGTCGCTGAGCGTTGAAGGAAAAGACGACGAGGGTGACGATCGGCGCGTAGAGCAGCACGAAGGTGACGAGTGCTATGGCCGTGAAGCCGGGGAGCCGGGTGACGGAGAACGGGCGGCGCTCAGCCATGCGGGTTCTCCCGGCCGGAGACGCGCACATAGACCAGCAGCGCTGCCATGACGATCAGCAGCAGCAGCATGGAGAGGGCGGCGCCCAGCGGCCAGTTGCGGCCCTGGCCGAACTGCAGCTCGATGAAGTTGCCGATCATCATGTTCTTGCCGCCGCCGAGCACGCGGGGCGTGACGTAGGCGCCGAGCGACGGCACGAAGACGAGGATCGAGCCGGCGACGATGCCCGGCTGGACGATCGGCAGGATCACCCGGCGCAGCACCGCCAGCCGCGCGGCGTAGAGGTCGTAGGCGGCTTCCAGCGAGCCGGAGGTCGAAGCGGTCGATGGCGGCATAGAGCGGCAGCACCATGAGCGGCAGGTAGACATAGGCCATGCCGATCAGCACGGCGGTGTCGGTGTAGAGGATCTGGATCGGCTCGGCGATCAGGCCCGTCTGCAGCAGGACCGTGTTCAGGACACCCTGGTTCCGGATGACCTCCATGATGGCGAAGGTGCGGATCAGGAGGTTGGTCCAGAACGGGATGGTGATGAGGAAGAGCCAGAAGTGCCCGCTGGCTCCGCGGGCGCGTGGCGATGAACCAGGCGGTCGGGAAGCCCATGAGGATGGTGATGAGCGTGGTCAGCAGCGAGAGGCGCACCGAGCGCCAGAAGATCGTCAGGTGCGCGTCGGCGACGCCGAGGGTGCCGTCGAAGATGTCGCGCTTGAGGAAGATCTCGAACCAGGCCCGGGGCGTGAATTTCCAGATGACGCCGGAATAAGGACTTCGCCCTCGCTTAGGGGCATCGCGTCATCGACAGCGGTCTGCAGGCGGGCGACGATCTCGGTCCCGTCGAAAGCTTCAGGTGGCAGTGCCTGTCGGTGCCGAAATAGACCGCGCTGACCAGGGCAGGCAGCCCCCCGCCATGCCCCGATGCGAGACCTGTTCGGGGCGGATCGCGATCGTGACCTTCGCCAGCGCGGGCCGCCGAGCGGACGGTCACGGAGCCGGCGGCGAGCTCGATCGTCGCGGCGTCGCCCGCGATGGTGGCGACCTCGCCATCGAGGAAGTTGGTCTCGCCGATGAAGTCGGCGACGAAGCGGTTGGCCGGCTGGTTGTAGATCTCGCGCGGGGGCCCGATCTGCAGGATCCTGCCGCCCTGCATCACGCCGATCCGGTCGGACATGGTCAGCGCTTCTTCCTGGTCGTGGGTGACGAAGATGAAGGTGATGCCGGTTTCGGCCTGCAGCCGCTTGAGCTCGCGCTGCATCTCCTTGCGCAGCTTGAGGTCGAGGGCGGAGAGCGGCTCGTCGAGCAGCAGGACCTCGGGCTCGGGCGCCAGCGCGCGCGCCAGCGCCACGCGCTGCTGCTGGCCGCCCGAGAGCTGAGCGCGTCTTGCGCCTGGCCAACCGGTCGAGCTTCACCAGCGCCAGCATCTCGGCCGCCCGCGGCGCGACCTCGGCCGCTTGCCCGGCCGAGCATCTCGAGCCCGAAGGCGACGTTCTGCGCGACCGTGAGGTGCCCGAAGAGCGCGTAGCCCTGGAAGACGCTTTTCACCGGGCGGCGGTTCGGCGGCAGGGCCGAGATGTCCTGGCCGTCCAGGAGGATGGACCCGCTGGTCGGTGTGTCGAAGCCGGCGATCAGCCGGAGCAGCGTGGTCTTGCCGCAGCCGGAGGGGCCGAGCAGGGTGAAGAACTCACCCTTGCGGATCGCGATCGAGACGTCGTCGAGGGCCCGCGTCAGGGCGTCGCCCTGGCCGAACGCCTTGCTGGCGTTCCTGGCCTCGACGGCGATGCGCGGGGTCTCGCTCGGGCCGGCGGCGGGCTGAAGCGACGGTGGAACCATGGCCAGGCCTTCCCTTTTCCGTGACCGGCTGGCCAGCGGCACCAGCGCCACGATGCGGAAAGACTAGGCGAAGAATGCCGCTGGCTCCATCCGGAACGCGGGGCGGCCATGGCGTTCGGTGGCAATGGTGCTGCGGATCATCATCGAGAAGCGCCTGTCGGTGTCTCGTTCGGTGCCCACCTTGTGCCCATGCCATATCTCATTGCGGGCGGTCCGTTCGGCTCCAGGCAGCAGCCCGAGGAGCTGGTGGCGGCGGGCCAGGAGCTGCGCTTCGAGCCGGACATGATCGCCTGCCACGGCTATGGCGGCTGGCCGATGCGGCAGCACGCACGGCACCATACGGGCTTCTCGATGCCGCGCTCTTGCCAGTTGCACGACGATGCCCGCCATGCCCGGAGGTTCGAGCTCGGGCACTCGGCCTGCCCTTCTTCGCTGGACCGGGGCCTTGTCACGGTGACCGCGTGAGGCATCGGGCCGCGGACGACCGGTGCTCACATCGGCAAACCGAGCTGCACACCGATCGCCTTGCCTTTCTCACCTGCGGTCGCCGTGCAGATGCGTTGGTCGTTATCGCGGCAGGAGGGGGCGGACGAGGCGGCCGTAGCCGCTGATGATCGCGGTCAGGGCCGCGACCGCTCTGGCCTCGAAGCCCTTGCCGATCAGCCCCGGCGCCAGAGGCAGGGGACCACCGACCAGCGAGCTGGCTTCGCTGAGCCGGCGATTGCGGGCGACGAACCGGCGTCGCTCGCACAGGCTTTGCCGGTTCTGCCACTGCCAGACCC
Organism: Rhodospirillales bacterium; assembly: GCA_016710335.1. Lineage (NCBI taxonomy): Bacteria > Pseudomonadati > Pseudomonadota > Alphaproteobacteria > Rhodospirillales > Rhodospirillales bacterium. The sequence continues at coordinate 1,171 of JADJXQ010000014.1, read as the reverse complement.
AGGCCTGCCACCACTGGCTGAGCCAGCCTTTCCGCACCGCCATCGCCAGCGAGGCGATCTCGTAGAGCAGCAGGACGGGGGCGAGGAGGACGAGGGTGCGCGGCTGGTAGTGGATGAGGATCGTCTGCCAGCGATTGCGCATGGTGAGATAGGCCCGGCGCCTGGGGTACTCGCCGGCATCGCGGAACGACAAATTCGGCGTGCCGGCGCCACGATCGTGATAGGCGAGCGCGCGCGCGTCGCAGACCAGCTTGTGCCCGAGCCCGCGCAGGCGCAGGCCGAATTCCTGATCCTCGAGATAGATGAAGTAGTTCTCGTCCATGCCGCCGGCCGCCAGCATGACGTCGCGCCTGGCCAGCACGCAGGAGGTCGAGAAGGCGCCGATGTGGCTGACCTCGGCCGGCGTGGTGGCCGCCTCCATGCGGGCATTGTTCAGGACCATGGAGCCGACCAGATGGGTTTCGGCGCCGTCGAGCTGGATCAGCTCGTTGTCGGGATAGAGGATCAGCCGCGGCACGACCGCGGCCACCCGGGGGTCGTCGAGGTGGGCGAGCAGCCGGGCGATGCAGCCGGGTGCCACGTAGACATCGTCGTCGACCAGGAGGACCAGCGGTGTCTTCGCTGCCTGCATGCCACGATTGCGCGAGATCGCCGGGCCGAGATTTTCGCCGAGCTCGAGGACCTCGACGCGCGGGCTCGCCGCCTTCGCCGCCGGCACGCTATTGTCGGTCGAGGCATTGTCGATCACCAGGATGGCGTCGACGAGGCCGTCCTGGGCCTCGAGCTTGCGGATCGCCTTGACGATCTCGGTCTCGCTGTTGTGGTTGACGATGATCGCGGTGATGCCGGGGCTCTTCATGGCCCGTCTGCCGCATGGCTGGTCAGGGCGCGCGGATGCTCGGCGAGGCGATGCGTCAGCGCCACGATCGTCGGTTTCGGGTCGACGTTGGAGCCGGTCGGAAAGACCGAGCTGCCGGCGACATGCAGATTTTCGAGGCCATCCACCCGCGCGTCGGCATCGACCACACCCCGGGTCGGATCGTCGTGCATGCGGTTATTGCCCATGTCATGCCGTCCGCCGTCCATGGATGGTGGCCAGCCGTTCTCGTGCGAATTCCAGTCGTCGATCATCTCCCCATGGCCGCTCTGACGCAAGAGCCGCGCCAGGGTC
>JADJXQ010000013.1 GCA_016710335.1 Rhodospirillales bacterium | reverse complement strand
ACGCTCGGCGGCAAGTACGACATTGAGCTTCATCGGATCGACACGCCGACCAAGGTCCTTCTGTGGATCCACCACCTTTCCGGCAAGGTCTGGCCTACGACCGCGCACTTTCGGCGGATGATTACCCTGCTCGGGCATGGTCCCGACAGCAAGGGCGGTCTGTAGCGGTTGATGCGCCACGCATGGCGAACGAACAACCACGAAGGCATGAAGGAGCGCCGTCGATGACGGACAGCACCCGGCCCGTCTCGCTCACCGGCGGCCAGCAACCCCCAGGGCGTCGTTCTGCCGCAGCCGGTGTCGTGCGGTGGTCCGAAAGTAGGCAGCACGTGACTATCAATGACGTGCTCCGGTGCCACAAATGCTTGCTTTTGCGCCGTTCTTGTGGCATTGTTCCCGGCATGTTCGGCACTCGGGTAACACAGGGGTAGCAATTGGCCGCTGAAACCGCAATTCCCGCTCCGCGACCTCGCCCAACCGGCGGCAAGGGGCTGACGCGGTGGTCGAAAAAGAAGGAAGCCTTCGTCGGCGCCATCATGGAGGGGCTGAACGGCGCCGAGGCTGCGGTGCGCGCCGGCTATGCGCCGAAGTGCGCCAAAAACACGGCATATGCGTTACTGCACCGCGATCGTTGGGTAGTCGCCGAGATCGACAGGCGCAAGGAGGCGATGCGCCGGATGAACGCCGTGACGGTGGACAGCCTGATCGGCGACTTCGAGCGCCTTGAGGGCGAGGCGATCAGGCAAAATCAGATGATCGCGGCTGTCAAAGCGCGCGAGGCCATCGGCCGCATGTGCGGACTGCTCGACCAGCGAGGCGGCGTCAACATCAACGTCAGCGGCGACGTGGTCATGTCGCACGACGAGGCGCTGGCGCAGGCGCTCAACAAGTCCCGCGAGCAGATCGCGCGCATCAGGGAAATGACGCCGGCATGACCGCCGCTCTGCAGCAGCCTGATCCGCTCGTCGCTGCGATCGCGAAGTTCTACTTCGACCCGCTCGGCTTCGTCTACTTCGCCTTCCCGTGGGGCCAGGAAGGCACGCCGTTGGCCGAGGACGTCGCGCCCGACGATTGGCAAGCGGCGATCCTGACGACGCTGGGCGAGGCTCTGAGGGCCGCTGACGGCGCTTCAGAAGCCGAAGCCGTGCAGGTGGCGGTGTCGAGCGGCCATGGTGTCGGCAAGACCGCGCTCGTCGCCTGGATCATCCTCTGGTTCATGAGCACCCGCCCGCACCCGCAAGTTGTGGCGACCGCCAACACCGCCGTTCAGCTTACATCGAAGACATGGCGCGAGCTCGCCAAGTGGCATCGGCTGTCGCGGAACCGCGAGTGGTTCGAGTGGACGGCGACGCGCTTCTACCTCAAGAGCGCGCCCGAGACTTGGGTGGCGCACGCCATCCCCTGGAACAAAGATAACGCCGAAGCCTTCGCAGGCACCCACGACGCCCACGTGCTGATGGTCTTCGACGAAGCCTCCAACGTCGCAGACGAGATCTGGGAGGTGGCATCGGGCGCGATGACCACGGCCGGCGCCGTGTGGCTGGCGCTCGGCAACCCGACCCGCACCACCGGCCGGTTCCGCGAGTGCTTCCGGGCGTTCAAGCATCGGTGGATCACCCGCACCGTCGACAGCCGCACCGCCAGAAAAGCCAATCAGCGCCAGATCGAGCAATGGATCGAGGATTACGGCGAGGATTCTGACTTTGTGCGTGTGCGCGTCCGCGGCGTCTTCCCCCGCGCCGGATCGAGCCAGTTCATCCCGGAGGATCTTGTCTACGAGGCCCGCCGCCGCGAGCCGGTGCAGCAGGACTGCGAACCTAAATTCATCGGCGTGGACGTGGCGCGCTACGGCAACGCCCAGTCCGTCATCCTGGTTCGGCAGGGCCGCAACATCGTCAAGATCCAGCGCTTCCGCGGGCTGGATACGCAGCAGCTTGCCGCGCACGTTGGCGAGGCGATCCGCGAACATTCGCCGCAGACTGTCTTCGTCGATGGCGTTGGCGTTGGCGGCGGCGTGGTCGACCGCCTGCGCGCCCTTGGTTTTCGCGTGGTGGACGTGAACGCCGGTGGTCAGGCCCGCCGGCAGGATCGCTTCCGCAACAAGCGCAGCGAAATGTGGTCGGATATGCGCGACTGGATCCGCACCGGCGGCTGCTTGCCGGCCGATGATCGCGAGCTTGCCGAGGATCTGGGCGCCCCGGCATACGGTTTCGACGCGCAAAACCGCGTGTTCCTCGAAAAGAAGCCGGACCTTGCCGCCCGCGGCGTGCCGTCGCCCGACACCGCCGATGCGCTGGCGCTTACGTTCGCCGAACCGGTAGCCCGTGATTACTCCGCCATCGAGATCCCGACGTGGGACGACGTGCTCTTTGATGCCCACAACTTCTGAGAGAGGGACCCCCATGCTTACTGACCTTACCGCCGCCGAACCGGCACCACCACCGCCGCCGATCACCGGCGACGCGGCGCTGGCTGCGATCCACGAACGCCTGCCGCAGCGGGCCAGGTTCGCGTATGCCGCGCTCCACCGCACCGTGGCCGACCGGCTCGTGTCAGATAACTCGACCGTGCCGGAATGGGCCGCAACCTACCTCGAAGCTGTCCGCGAGGTAGGGACCGAGATCAACGCTCACGCGGTGCCGTTCTTCCTGCCGCACGTCATGGCGCAGGTGGCCGGCAACATCCGCGGCGCGCATCAAGGCTTTGCCTTCCGCGCTCCGTCCGCGCTGTCGCGCATCGCCTGGTGCGACGAGTTGGCGCGCAGCATCGCCGAGCTTGAGGCGCTCGACCCCGCGGCGGCGCTGGTCGTCAACCTGTGGCGCGCCGACCATGTCCTCGCCGCCAGCGTTCATGCCGCGTTGTGGAGCCGGTTCGACCCTGCCGGCAACGAGATCCCGCGCCCTCCTGCGGCCGTGAGCGCCGAGGCCGTGGCCGCCATCGTGGCCGAAGCGGCGCCGACCCTCGACCCCGAGCGGCGCGCCGCCGTGGCAAAGGTCGTGGCCTATGAACTCGATCGCCGCGCTGTCTACGGCAAGACCCCGATCAAGGGCGTTGCCCGCGAGATTGCCGAGGCCGTGCTTGCCGGCTGGTCGATATCGGACGAACCGGCAGACGACGAACCGACGACCGAACCTGAACCCGCGCCTCAACCGCGCAAGACCCGGAGCACGAAACGATGAACACCACCGAACTGACCATCGGCGAGCGGATTGCCGACCTGAGCCGGCAGCTTGCCGAGATTGAGGCCGAGCGCAAGGAAGCCGAGGCGCTCCGCGACGCCACCGCCGCCGATATGGGGCTCGACGTGGACGGTGCCGCTGAGCACTACGAAGAACTCCGCAAGCGGCTGGATCAGCTTTCGGGCCGCACCTACGGCTTGCGCCTGGCGTTGAAGCGCCTGGAAGCCGAGCGTCGCGTGCAGGAACTGGCCGAGCGTCAGGCGCGGATCGAGGGCAAGAACACGGCGATCGCCGGGCTCGTCGCCGAGTATAACGACAAGATCGGCGATGTGTGGGCGACGGTCGCGGAACTGGCCGACGACGTGCAGGCCATCCGCGGCATCTGGCAACAGGTGCAGGGGCTGCGGCGCTCCGAGGGCGAGAACGCAACGCCGCGGGATCTGCTCGGCGGGTATGACCGCTATTACCGCCATCCCGTGTTGCAGGCGCTCCGGGTTCATCTCTGGGGCTTGGCCGTCACCGACGAGGTGCTTGGCCGTCCAGGCTCCGACAGGACGAAGGAGGCGCACGAACTGCGGCCTGCCGAAGCCAGCAAGCTGCGCATCCCGATGCCGACCGGCGACAATGAACCGCTGGAGGCCGCGTGATGCTCAGGTACAAGGATAGCGCGAGGACCGCGGCGGATGCCGATGCCGAGTTGCGGCGGGCATGGGGTGCCGACTACGAGGCCAAGATGAAGGTGGCCTCCAGCGCGATCAAGCGGCGCCCACGTGCGGCCGAGCGCTTCCTTGAGGACGGCTCGCTGGTCGCGGTCCCTGATCGACCGGGCGTTTATGAAGTGCGCAGCGTCCGGGCGGCGGAGGCTCTTTACAGGGCGGGCTCGAACCTGCCCGAGCGCGACTGATGGCGCTTCTGAGCGGGTTCAACGCCGTGCTTCCGTCGAAGGCGCCGCGCGGCGTGTCCGATATGCCTTCGACGTTGCCGGCGGTTCTCACCGGCGCACAGCGTCCGCCTGCGATCAACAAGCCGCTGATGCCGTCTCCGGTTGTCCCGCCCGCGGTTGCGGTACGGGTAACGTCTGTTGCGCCACGGGCTCCGATGCCGATGCCGTCGCCGGTCATGGACCTGATCCGCCCGAAGGTGGAGGAGGCGAAGCCTGCCGAGCAAGGCCGCCCCGGCGTCATGTCCGGCCTTGGCCAGTATGGCGCGATTTACAGCCGACGGTATGGAGGCTGATGTGTACGACCTGGTGATTACCACCGCGCCGCTGGTCGATGCGCCGGGGATCGAGCTAGTCCGCCCGCGCGATCTGCCGGCTTCGTCGTCCCGCGGACGAGGTGACTGGCCGTGTCGCCTCGGTCTTGCGGCCATGGAGGCACAGGCACCCGACGCGACGTTCGCGGTGCTGCACGATGGCGAGGTTCGCGGCTATACGGGTCTGCTGCCGGGTGCTGCAGGCTTCGCCTACGGCTCGTTGTACGTGCCCGATGGCCTGCGCCGGCAGGGTGTCGGAGCGGCGGTGACGGCCGCGTTGTTCGGCATCGCCGACGAACTCGGGCTGGAAGCCCTGGGCGGCAATCCGACGACCGAGGAGCAGTACCTGTTCACCAAGGCCATGGGCATGACCGAGAGCGGCGTCGAGTTGCCGGATCGCGGGCCGATCATGCTTCGCCGCCGTCGTTCATCGCTGAGCGATGCGCAGGTTGCCGAGGGCTGCTTCTACCGGATCGTCCAGCAAGTGCGGTATCTGGAGCGGCTGAAGAGCCTTATTCCTGCCGGAGGGATGGCGTGTCTCGAACGTGCATGACCTGCCGACAGCCGATGGCGGGCAGGAACGGCCGCTACTGCTCCGACGGCTGCGAGACGCGCTTTCATGACGCGGTGCTGCGGTGGATAAACCGCGAGAACCTGCGACCGATGGCCGGCATGAGCATCGACGACGCGGCGCTTGCCGTCGAGGATGTATGGTCGAACGTGCACGATGCGGTGACGGGGACGGGAGCATGAGCGCCCGCGAGCGCAACAAGGGCGCGGCGTTCGAGCGCGAGGTATGCCGGCTGTTGTCGGAGCACTTCGGCGAGCCGGTGTGCAGGTGTCTCGATCAATCCCGCGACGGCGGCGCCGATATCCATGTCCGCGGATGGTCTATCGAGGCGAAGCGCCGAGCGCGGGTTGCCGGCCTCTATGACTGGCTGGCTCAGGCCGGGGATGGTGCGGCTGACTTCGAGACGCCGGTCGTGGTTCTCCGCGCGGACCGGAAGCCGGCGCTGGTGGTGATGGCGCTGGACGACTGGCTTGATGCGATGGGTGGCACGCACCGATGAGCGTCGATGCGGTTCGCGCCGTCGCGGGTCGCGGAACGATGACGCCAGACGGCTACCGGCCCGAGAATGCCGACTGGGTTGACGAACTCACCATCACCGAGAATGGCGTCCGTCGCGGGAAAAACCCTCTGTCTGAGCTATCCGCGGCGCTGTTATCAATGTCGGGGCATCCGCGTGCGTCCGCCGCCGCCGTTGTGTCCAGAATGAACTCCTGCTGCGACCGTTCCGACGATCCGCGTGGGGTGTCGCTGAAGATGCTTCGAGATCGGTATTGCGTGCCGTGCGCCGATGGCCCGCGGGCTATCCGGCGATGTCCGGTCATCGACTGCCCATGCTGGGCGTACCGTATGGGTCGCAACCCGCACAACCCGAGACGCGGCGTGAACCCGTTCGATGATCCTTGAAGCTCTGCGTCCTCACGCTCTGCGCCTTGTTACCCCGATTGCTACCCTGAAGCGCTTTCGCTTCGCCGCCGCCGCCTTTGTCTGCCTCTAAGTTCCTGATTTTATTGGCGCGCCCGGCAGGACTCGAACCTGCAACCCCGAGATTAGAAGTCTCGTGCTCTGTCCGGTTGAGCTACGGGCGCACCTGATGCGGCGGTCGTGTGCAGCGGTGGGACGGCTGGTCACTCAACGCGGTCATAGGCGAAGTTGTCGGCGTAGCTCTTGGGGCGAATGCGCCGACGGTGCGGCTCGCGGATTTCGTAAGCAAGGCCGCGTCGTTCCGCAAAGGCGATGGCGGCGTCGCGGCTGCCGAACTCGAGCCGAACCTGGTTTCGCGTGTCCGCCGAGCCGATCCAGCCCATCAGGGGCTCCACGAAAATCGATCCGTCCCGCTCGAATTCCAGCACCCAGTGGTCCGTTTTGGCGCGGCCCGACTGCATCGCCGTCTTGCTTGGCCGATAGATGTACGCGCGTCTCATTCCTGGCCTCATTGGTGCCTGACCTCGAGAGTACGCCGGCGCATGACCTCATCGGCGACCGGCAGCGTCCACATTAATGGAATGTGCGGTGGATGGAAATCAATTGCTCGGACAGGTTTTCATCTAAATCAATACAGTAGAGGACGGCTCTCAACAGCGCCGAACGAGCGCCGGCGGACATCGGGGGAACCTTGCCACGCATCCCGAAAACGCGCTTCTATCGTCGGACGTGCACGATGCAAGCGGGCCTGCCGTGGATCCAGCCACCAAGCTGTTAAGCACCTTGTCGCTGTTGGGCTTGGCGGTCCTCGTCATCAGCACCAGCGGAATCGCCGCAGCTCACGCCATCCTGCACAAGACGGACGTTCGGGCCGCCATCGGCTGGGTCGGGCTGGCGTGTCTGGTCCCCCTCGTGGGGCCGCTCCTCTACGGCATCCTCGGCATCAATCGCATCCGCAGACGCGCCATCGAACTGCGGCCGCAGCGCGCCCACCCGTTGCCGCGCGGCGGCGGGCCGCCGCGGAGCGAAGGCCAACCCATCGTGCGTCCGGTTGCGGACGTTGTCGCCGGAGCCGGACAGCATCTTGCTCCGGTGATCTCCCTGGTCGACGCCGTTTCGCCGTCATCGTTGACCGAGGGCAACGCGATCACTCCATTGTGGGACGGAGAGACGGCCTATGCCGAGATGGTGGCCGCCATCAACGGCGCCCGGCGCAGCCTCGCGCTCGCGTCCTACATATTCGACAACGACCGCGGCGGGCGAATGTTCTGTGACGCTCTTGCCGCGGCGGTCGGCCGCGGCGTCCAGGTGCGGGTGCTCATCGACGGCGTCGGCGCGCGCTATTCCTATCCGCCGATCACGCCGACTCTGCGGCGGCTCGGCATCCCGGTGCGGGAGTTCCTGCCGTCGTTCCTTCCACTGCAGCTCCCCTATGCCAACCTCCGCAACCACCGCAAGATCCTCGTCGTCGACGGGCGCATCGGGTTTACCGGCGGAATGAACATTCGGTCGCTCTACCTGAGAAGCCAGGGAGGCGGTCACCAGATAAACGACGTCCACTTTCGGCTCGAAGGCCCGGTTGTCCGACAACTCGCCGAAGTCTTCGCAGACGACTGGGCTTTCACCACCAACGAAGTCCTCGCCGGCACCGACTGGTTTCCAATCCTGTCGCCCGCCGGCAATGGGGCGGCGCGGGCGATTGCGTCCGGACCCGACGAGGATGTCGAACGCATCCGCTGGACCATCATGGCGGCGCTGTCCCACGCCCGCCGGCAGGTGAGCATCGTCACCCCATATTTCCTGCCGGACAGCATGCTGATGACATCGCTGGTAATGGCGGCCATGCGCGGCGTCGCGGTAGAGATATTTCTTCCGCAGAAGAACAACCTGCGGCTCGTTCAGTGGGCGTCCAAGGCGAAGCTCGGCCTCTTGCTCGCCCAAGGCTGCCGCGTTTGGGAGACGCCGCCTCCGTTCGACCACTGTAAGATCATGACCGTGGACGGCATCTGGTGTCTGATCGGCTCCGCCAACTGGGACGAGCGTAGCCTTCGCCTGAACTTCGAGCTCAACGTCGAATGCTATGATCCGCATCTGGCGCCCAGCCTCGACGCCTTGATCGAAGCGAAACGGAGCGCAGGGCGGGAAGTCACCCACAAGGCCGTCGAGACGCGAAGCCTGCCCGTCAAGCTCCGCGACGGGGCGGCGTGGCTGCTCTCGCCGTACCTGTGAGCGGCCGCGCCGGCACTGCCGTTCAGGGACCGGAGGTGGTCGAGGCGGGATTGCCGGGGGGGTCGGTTCCGCCCCGCTTGCTGTCGGCGAGCCCAAGCGGCTGTCGTGCCAACTCTTCCGCGAACCGCTCCAACTCGCGTTCGATTACGTGCACGTAGTCTGCGCCATGGCGTTGCAAGTCGCTGCGGCTGAGGTCTTTTTGGATTTCGCAGGCATGGCGCAGAGCCTGCGCCCCGACATTGCCGGAGGTGCCGCGCAAGGCGTGAATGCCCTCCCGGAAAGCCGTCAAATCGGCTGCCGAAGCGGCGCTGGCAATCTCGTCGATCAACACCCGGGCGTCCCGCAGGTACTCCTGTAAGGTGTCGACCACGAAGGCATCGTCGCCGCCGATGGACTTGAGGTTGGCCAGTCTCGAAGTGTCGATGGGCGAGACATGCTCGCCGCGAAAACGGGGATGCCTGGCGATGGGAGTTACCGCCACTGACGCCGGTTCGGGTTCCGTCTCCGGCCGCCGGCACGTTGTCTCCACCGCCGCGAGCAGGTGCCGGGCTTCCACCGGCTTCGTCATGAAGACGTCGGCGCCGGCCTCTTCACACGCTTGGGCAGTCTCGGGCGTCGCGTCAGCGCTGAGCACGATGATCGGCAGATGCTCGCCGCCACCGGCCTCGCCCATACGACGCAGCTTGATGACGTCGATGCCGCTCATTCCCGGCATGTTTACGTCCACGATCATCATGTCGAAGACGCCGTCGTCCTGATCGAGACGATCGAGCGCTTCTTCGCCACTGGCCACGACGTCGACCTGATGTCCGCCATGTTGAAGGATGCGCGCGGTGATCTTGCGGTTGATCGGGTTGTCTTCGGCGACAAGGATCCGCAAGTCCCGGCATGCTCCTCGTGGCTCGCTGCCGCTCTCGTCTTCGCTCGTACGGTGCGTTCCCGCAGAACCGCGAATGTGCGCTGCGCGAACCGCTTTAAACAGGACAGTACCGTCGAAAGGCGCCTGCACCGTGACGAGATAGTCCGGATCGGGCGGGGGAGGCGGTCCTTCGTCCACGACGCGAACGATCGGCTGCTCCTGCCGGCCGCCGCTCGATGATCGGGACGGCGCCGCGAGAAACGGTGCGTCATCGCCGCGGCAGTCGACGACCATCACCATCGCATCATCGTCCTCCTGCAGGGCCGGAGGCGGCACAGTCAGACCGCTGCTGGTCACTTCGATACCCGCCTCGATCAAACCGTCGCGCAGCGCGGCTGAAGCCTGAGCGTTGTGGGAGATCAACTCGACGCGGAGTCGACCGGTCATGGATCTGAGGTCGCGAGACTGGTCCACGAAAAATGGCAGCTCGACCGAAAAGGTGCTGCCATGTCCCGGCTCGCTGCGAACGGCGATGGTGCCGTTCAAAAGCTCGGTGAGGTTCTTGGCAATGGCGAGCCCGAGCCCGGCGCCGTCCGGCCGCCCGCTATCAGTATCGAGCCCTTGCACGAACGGAGCGAATACAAGCTTTCGCTCATCCTCCGACAAGCCGACCCCCGTATCGGTGACGTCGAACCGAACAACGATGTCCTGCCTGCTCGGCGCCGCTGCCGGATGCACGCCGACCAGCACGTCGCCGTGTTCGGTGAACTTGACGGCATTGGCGGTCAGGTTCGCGAGAATTTGGCGTAGATGCCGCACGTCGCCCAGTAGCAACGGAGGCAGTTGGGGCGAGATGTCGGCGCCGAGCCGCAGCCCCTTCCGGTGCGCCAGAGGGCGAAGCATGGTCAGGAGGTCGGCGATTTCCTGATGCAGGTCGAACGCTTCGGTTCGGACGATGGCGCGGCCGGCTTCGATCCGGGATAGATCGAGGATGTCGTCGATGAGCGACAGCAGCGCTCCGCCCGAAGTCTTGATCGTATTGACCATGTCGCGCTGATCGCGATCCAGCGGCGTGACGCTGATCAGGTCGCTGATGCCGATGATGGCGTTGAGCGGCGTCCGCAAGTCGTGGCTGACCGTCGCAAGAAAGCGGCTCTTGGCCTTGTTGGCGCTTTCCGCATGGGCTCTCGCGACGGTCAGCGACTTGATCAGGGTCGCGGCGTACGCCGGCAGAACGACCAGCGACGCGAGCAGGCCGATGGCGAGCGGCATCTGTTCCTGCCAATAGGCCGTGGTCAGGATGACAAGCGAGAAGCCGATGACCGCCGTCGCCACGGCCTTCGCCAAGTCGCGCAGTCCGAAGCGGAACCCATAGCCGAGGGCGACCCAAAGATAGACGGGGAAGAACGGCGCCGCCACCTCGCCGCCAAGGTGCAGGAGGCAGGACAGGACGGCGAAGTCGGTCACCATCGCGCTCAGCCGGCGTGCCGGCGACGGCGCGGGTGCATAGAGGATGGCGAACAGATAAAGGCAGGAGAACGCCGCATAGGCGGTCCCCACATAGACCAGCACGCCGAAATTCGATGATGATGCGTGGCCCGTGGCGTGCCACACGACGTATGCCGTCAGAATGCTGACGATCGCCACTCGGACGATCGCCTGCTCGTGCTCGCTGTCCGGCCGCTGTCGCAGGCGCGCCCAGGCGGTGCGGGCCATTTGCAGCGGCGACGTCATCAGTCCGCGCTTTCAGGTGCTATGCCGGCCTCCGCGTAATGCAGCCGGCGTTGCGCGCCTGATCGTCGAGTTCCCGAAAAGCGACGCCTTGCGATGCGTCCACAAGAAGCAAAAGGGGCCAAGCCGGAGCGGCTCGGCCCCTTGGCATCGTTGGCTCCGGAGGAGGGATTCGAACCCCCGACCCAGCGGTTAACAGCCGCTTGCTCTACCACTGAGCTACTCCGGATCAGACGTCTGGAGGCGCGGACCGGACTCGAACCGGTGTTCACGGCTTTGCAGGCCGCTGCGTAGCCACTCCGCCACCGCGCCGGCGAAGAGCCGAACCCAAGGCCCCGGCGCATCACTGACACGGCGCAAACCTAATGCGCGGCCGAGGAAGGGTCAATGCTGCTGTAACATATCGGGAATTTTCGGGCCGGTTGAAGTGGGAGGATTGTTTTCGAAGCAGCGCGCCGCTATAAACCGACGTTCCTCTGCCATGCATCTTGCCCAGCCACGACGGTCGAACATGAACTACGCCGCAGCCCGCCGGACGATGGTCGAAAATCAACTGCGGACCAATCAGATCATCGATCCGCTGGTCATCGAAGCGATGCGAACGTTGCCGCGAGAGGCCTTCGTCCCGGACGCTCTCAAAGACGTCGCCTATGTGGATGAGGACATCCCGCTGGGGGGCGGCCGCTATATGTTGGAGCCGCTGATCCTCGCGCGCCTGGTTCAGGAGGCGGCGATCGGCCGCGACGACGTGGTCCTCGATATCGGCTGCAACAGCGGCTATGGCACCGCCGTCATGGCAACCATGGCCAACACGGTGGTGGCGCTGGAGAGTGATGAGGCGCTTGCGGCAAGGGCATCCCGAGCACTCGAGCTGTTGAGCGTCGACAATGCAGCGGTCGTGCAGTTGCCGCTGACAGAGGGTTATGCGCGAGGCGGCCCCTACGATGTCATCGTCATCGAGGGAGCGCTTGCCGAACTGCCGCCGGCGATCGCCGATCAATTGGCTGAGGGCGGCCGCCTGGTTTCCGTCATGTCGGTGCCGCAGGGGATGGGGTTTGCAACCCTGTTCACGCGGACACACGGAGCATTGGCGAGGCGCCCGCTGTTCGAAGCGTCCGCGCCTGTGTTGCCCGGATTCGAACCTCGGGAGAAATTCGTCTTTCTTTGAACGCATTGGTGGTGTACGCACGCTGCAGACGGGAACTTGGTCAGCGTGCGCTGACGAGGGCGGCGCATGCGTGTTCATGCACAGAGTTAGTGCAGGCGCAACATGCGCAGGCGTAAATTGTCAGACTGTACCCACGAGGTGGAAACATGAAGGGTTTGCCAGCGGTCGGTGTTGTGGGCCTTGTCCTCGGATCGGTGTTGTTTACGGCCACCGCGAGCGGCCAGACGCTGGAAGAGGCATTGGCCTCCGCCTACCTCAATAACCCAGAACTTCAAGCGCAGCGCGCCCAGTTGCGGCAGGTGGACGAACAGGTGCCGCAAGCGCTGTCGGGTTGGCGGCCTTCTGCCGAGGCGTTCGGGGAGCTCGGTGTTCGGCGCCGTACGTTCAGAGGCGATGTCGGAGGGTCGGACTCGCAGAACCTTACGCCCCGCGAGATTGGCGGTCGCATCGTGCAGCCGTTGTTTCGGGGCGGGCGCACCATCGCTGCGACGCGAGCCGCGGAAAACGCCGTAATGGCGGCGCGGGCGCGGCTGCTCGACGCCCAGCAACGGGTCCTGCTCGCTGCCGTCTCGGCGTACGTCAACGTGCTGGCGGCGCAGGCGGTTGTTGAGTTCGAGGTCCAGAACGAGCAGAGGCTGCAGCGGTTCTTCCAGGCAACCGGCGATCGTTTCGACGTCGGCGAGGTGACGCGGACCGATGTGTTCCAATCGGAAGCGCGCCTCGCTCGCTCGACGGCGGACCGGCTGCAGCGGGAAGGCGAGTTGCAGGTGGCGCGCGCAGAGTTCTTGCGGATCATCGGCATGCCGCCGGGCGCGCTGCAGCTTCCGACCGTTCCGCCTCAAATTCCGGACAGCCTGACAGAGGCGGTGGAGTTGGCGTCAGCCAACAACCCGGAGCTTCTGGCGGCGGAGTACGACGAGCGACGGGCGCGTGACCGGGTCGATCAAGTGCGCGGCGAACTTCTGCCTGAACTCAACCTGACCGGCGAAGCGTCCACCGGCGTCGATGCAGCCGGAGACAACATCGAAGCAGACGACCTCCGCGCGGCAGTCAATCTTACGGTGCCGCTCTACCAGTCCGGCGCGGTGTATTCGCGGCTACGGGAAGCGAAGCAGATCGTTGCCGAGGCCAGGGACACCGTCAACGCTCAGCGACGTCTCGCCATCCGCGACGCGACCCAGGCGTGGAACGAGTTCGAGGCGGCGCAGGCTCAGGACAAGGCCTTTGGCACCGAGGTGCGCGCTAACGAAATCGCGGTGGAAGGGGTCGAGCGCGAGCAGGCGGTGGGAACGCGAACCGTCCTTGATGTGCTTGATACGCAGCAGGACCTGATCGACTCGCAGCGAAGCCTGGTGTTGGCGAAACGCGATGTGATCCGCTTCGCCTACGAACTGATGTCCGCCACCGGCACGTTGACGGCCGGCGAGTTGCAGCTTCCGGTCCAACAGTACGAGCCCGGCAATCACTATCAGCAGGTTCGCGGAAAGTGGTTCGGCGGCGACAGCATCGGCGACATGAACGATCCTGCTTTCGTGCCGGCCGTGCCGACGCGCCGATAACCGCGGTGGCGAGCTTCAGCGGCGGTGTTGCGCCGGGCGGCAAACCGCGAAGTATCGTCTTTGGAGTCGTAAAGAATTGGATTTGGCCGGCTCGTGGAGTAGGGTAGTCGTCTAATACCCCTTTTGATGCAGGGCCGATGGTTGACGACAAGAAAAGCCAGGCGGATACTCAAGAGCCGTCGATGGAAGACATCCTCGCTTCCATCCGGAGGATTCTTTCGGAGGAAGATGAGGACAAGGCCGACGCCGGCCGCGGGGCGGCTCCCGCTGATGATGTCGATCCCAATCATGCCACACCGGAGCGTGACATGCCGCAACTCCGGCCCGAGGAGACGGCTGCATCGGACGGGGCCCAGAAACAGTTGGCGGCCGATCCTGAAGCAGCGGCCAGAGACGGTGACGCCGATGTCGCGTTCGATTCGCCCGAATCTCCGGTTGGCGCGATCGATTCCCATTTCGATCTCGATGGGAGAAGCGAACTCCAACGCGATGACGTGCTCGATCTGACTCCGGAGATGCGAGCCAACTCAATGATCTCCCCGGAATCGGCGCTCGCGTCCACCGATGTGCTGGCGCAGTTGGCCAAGGCCATCCTCAGTCGGCGCGACGTCGCGGTCGGGGGGTCCGACGTCACCATCGAGAGTATGGTCCGCGAGATGCTGCGTCCGATGCTGAAGGAGTGGCTGGATCGCAACTTGCCCTACCTCGTCGAGCGTTTGGTCAAGCGGGAAATCGACCTGATGGTCAACCGGGCCGAACGCCTCGAAGATTGACGAGCCCGTCGTCCGCCCGCTAACAGAGGCGTGCTGGCCAGGCGTCGCCGAACGCCCGGCGCCCGAACTGAGCCCCTTCCGATCCCGGATGATGGCGTTTCAAAAGCAGGCGAAAGATGCTCAGCACGACATATTCCCCGGCGGAGATCGAACGGCGATGGTACGCCGCGTGGGAGCAGGCCAACGCGTTCGCCTGCGGCGCCAAGCCCGGAGGCTCGTCTTACACCATCGTCATTCCGCCGCCGAACGTCACCGGCAGTCTGCATATGGGCCACGCCCTCAACAACACCCTGCAGGACGTGCTTATCCGCTTCGCGCGCATGCGCGGCAAGGACGCGTTGTGGCAGCCGGGCATGGATCATGCCGGCATCGCAACGCAGATGGTGGTTGAACGGCAGCTTGAGAAAGAAGGCCTCAGCCGCCACAGCCTCGGCCGCGAGCGCTTCATCGAGCGCATCTGGACGTGGAAGGAGGAATCCGGCGGGACGATCGGCCAACAACTACGCCGTCTCGGCGCCTCGTGCGACTGGTCCCGCGAACGCTTCACCATGGACGAGGGTCTGTCGGTGGCGGTGCGCAAGGTGTTCGTGGAGCTGTACAAGCAAGGCCTGATGTACCGCGACAAGCGGCTGGTCAACTGGGATCCGCTGTTGCAGACGGCGATTGCCGACCTCGAGGTCGAGCAGCGGGAGGTGCATGGCCACCAGTGGTACTTCCGCTACCCCGTCGAAGGCGAACCGGGCCGTTTTGTGACGGTGGCGACGACGCGACCGGAGACGATGCTGGGCGACACCGCGGTCGCCGTGCATCCCGACGACGAGCGCTACGCCGATCTCGTCGGCCGCCGCTGCCTGCTGCCGATCGTCGACCGCCCGATTCCGGTGGTCGCCGACGCCCATGCCGACCCGGAGAAGGGCACCGGCGCCGTCAAGATCACCCCGGCGCATGATTTCAACGACTTCGAGGTCGGGCGCCGCCACGGTCTCGAGATGATCAACGTGCTCGACGCCGGCGCCTGCATGAACGAGGTCGTGCCTGAGCGCTTCCGCGGCCTCGACCGATACGAGGCGCGAGACGCCATCGTGCGGGAGATGGAGAGCCTCGGCCTCCTGGAGCGCATCGAGGATCACCTGATCATGATGCCTTACGGCGACCGATCCGGCGTCGCCGTCGAGCCGTGGCTCACCGATCAGTGGTTCGTCGACGCCAAGACCCTGGCTGGCCCGGCCATCGCGGCGGTGGAGGAGGGACGCACCCGCTTCGTGCCGGAACAATGGGCCAAGACCTACTTCGAGTGGATGCGCAACATCCAGCCGTGGTGCGTGTCGCGCCAGATCTGGTGGGGGCACCAGATCCCGGCGTGGTATGGCCCTGATGGCACGGTGTTCGTCGAGGAGAGCGAGGACGCCGCCGCGGCCGCGGCCCGCGCCCACTATGGCGAGGACGTGGCCCTCGATCGCGACACCGACGTGCTGGACACGTGGTTCTCGTCGGCCCTCTGGCCGTTCTCGACCTTGGGCTGGCCGGAACGGACGCCGGAGCTTGAACGGTATCCGACTGACGTTCTGGTCACCGGCTTCGACATTATTTTCTTCTGGATCGCCCGCATGATGATGATGGGGCTGCACTTCATGGACGAGGTGCCGTTCCACACCGTCTACATCCACGCTCTGGTGCGGGACGAGAAGGGCCAGAAGATGTCCAAGTCCAAGGGGAACGTCATCGACCCGCTACGGCTGATCGACGACTTCGGGGCTGACGCGCTGCGCATGACGCTGACAGCGTTCGCTGCGCAGGGGCGGGACGTCAAGATGTCGGAGCAACGGGTTGCGGGCTACCGCAACTTCGGCACCAAGCTGTGGAACGCCGCCCGGTTCTGCGAGATGTACGAGTGCCACTACGTTGCAGGGTTCGATCCCTTCGACGGCGACGAAATCGTCAACCGCTGGATCGCGGGCAAGATGGCCGAGGCGAGCGAGCGGGTGGCGGCCGGCATCGAAGCGTATCGCTTCAACGAAGCCACCGGCGCTCTCTATCAGTTCGTGTGGGGCACATTCTGCGATTGGTACCTGGAGTTCGCCAAGCCGATCCTGCTCGGAAGCGACGCGATGCGTCAGGCGGAAACCCGAGCTACCGCGGCATGGGTGCTCGATAGGATCCTGCACGTGTTGCATCCGTTCATGCCGTTCCTCAGTGAGGAACTGTTCCAGAAGTCCGCAGACCGCGGGGGCGAACTCCTGATCCGCCGGCCGTGGCCGCGCTTCGATCCCGCCCGGATCGATGCCGACGCGGCAGCGGAAATGGATTGGGTCGTGCGGTTGATATCGCTGGTGCGCTCCGTACGTGCGGAAATGAATGTGCCACCGGCGGCCGCGATCCCCATGCTGTTGCAGGGAGCGGGCGAGGCGGCGCGCGACCGGCTTCTGCGTCACCGGCAGTTGATCCTAAGTCTGGCGCGGCTTTCGTCGGCGGACATTCTCAGTGGAGACCTCCCGCGGGGCTCGGTGCAGGCCGTGCTGGATGAGGCCACGGTGATGCTGCCCATCGCCGACGTCATTGACGTCGCGGCCGAGAAGGCGCGGCTGCAGCGGGAGATGGCGAAGCTGGACGGGGAGATCGACCGGTTCGACCGCAAGCTCGCCAACGACAAGTTTCTCGCCAAGGCGCCGCAAGATGTGGTCGAGACCGAACGGGAGCGACGGGACGAGGCAATGCAGGTGCGCGCGCGTTTGAATGACGCGGCGGAACGTCTGGCGACATTCACCTAAATCCCGCCCGCGCCGGCGATTACATTTTGTAGGTATACCCCGTGTGGGGTATAGACCGCTCCAGAAGGGAGCGACGCCATGTCCTATGCAGCGGAAAGCCTCTTCACGCGGCTGCGGTCGTCGCTAAGGCTGGCGTGGGCCGCGGCCGTCATCGTCGCGGCTCTCATCCTGATGATCACGAATGCAGAGGCCGACATCGTCGGACCGGCAAAAGTGATCGACGGCGATACTCTCGAGATGGCCGGGGAAAAGATCCGTTTGCACGGCGTCGACGCCCCCGAGAGCGACCAGTACTGCAGTGTCGCAGAATTCGAGTATCCCTGCGGGGTGATGGCGACGGCGTGGCTTGTCGAAGCGACCCTGGGGCGCGAGCTTGCGTGCAAGGTGGTTACGCGCGATCGCTGGGGCAGGATGGTGGCGATGTGCACCGTCGACGGACAAAGCCTCAACGAAATGATCGTGACTGCCGGCTGGGCGGTGGCGTTCCGGAAGTACTCGCGGCAGTTCGAAACGCAGGAAGCCGCCGCACGGCGCGATCGCCGTGGAATGTGGCAGGGCCCATTCGTTTTTCCGGTGGCTTGGCGCCGCGGAGATCGGGAGGCGCGGCTTTACGCCTTCGACGACCCTTGCCCCGTCAAAGGCAACGTGACCGGCAGCGGCGAGCGCATCTACCACATCGAGGGCGGCGCCAGCTACGAACGGCTGCAGATCAACCCGGGGCAGGGCGACCGGTGCTTTGAAACGGTGTCGGAAGCGGCCGACGCGGGTTTCCGGCCCGCGGGGCGATAACGGCGACAATTCCCCGCGTCCGGGGCACCGCTTGGCGGTTGCACGTCATCCTTACCAGTGGACACGATCAAATGGAAATCGTATAGAATTCGATCCACAAGCGGTTGTCGTGACACTTTTTATGATCTTATACTTGATTCAGTGAACACGAGGAGGAGCATGAGTATGAACCAGCTGAGCAGAATTGCCGTCGCTGGATTGGCGGTCGTAAGCGTCGCTGGGTGTGCGGGGCTGCAATACGGGAAGGCACAGAAGATGACGCCGCAGGGGTCCGCCTTCGCAACCGCGCTGTCCGCAGACTATCTGGCGTTGTCGAAAGCTGAGTACGGAGAAGGCGACTACCGCGATTCCGACACCTTCGCGGTGCGGTCGATGGCCGCCGGCAACAACAACCCCCCGGCGCCGGAAGAAACCAGCGCCCGCAACTTGCCGAGCGAGAAGGTTGGTGAGCTGTCGGCAGCTCGCAACCGCCTTGTCACGGCCCTCGACGCCAGCGCCAGGACCAAGATTCCGGACGAGGCAGCTCGAGCGCAAGCCATGTATGAGTGCTGGATGCAGGAGCAGGAAGAGAACTGGCCCTTCCAGCAAGACCACATTGCCGCTTGTCGGGACGGCTTCAAGGATGCGATGGCCAAGATCGAGGCGGCAATGGCGGGCGTGCCCGCTGCGCCCGGCAGCTATCTGGTGTTCTTTGATTGGGACAAGGCCAACGTCACTTCCGAGGCCATGGACATCCTCAAGACTGTGACGGACACCGCCAAGTCCGGTTCGTACAAAACCATCATGGCGACTGGCCATACCGACACCTCTGGTCCGGCTGACTATAACATGGGCCTGTCCGAGCGTCGGGCCAAAGCGGTTCGGGCGGCTCTCGCAAAGATGGGCATTGACCAGAACCAGATCGACACTGCTGCCAAGGGTGAGACCGAGCCGCTGGTGAAGACCGGCGACGGCGTTCGCGAGCCCCAGAACCGGCGTGTCGAGATCGCCATCGAGCAGTAAATAGAGAGATCGCCATCGAGCGATAAAGAAGAGATCGCCGTAGAGCGATGACAATAAGATCGGTATCAAGCGGTGACGCACAACCGCCGTATCAGCCTTAATGGAAACGCCGCCTTCGGGCGGCGTTTTTCCATGGCGGTGACTGCCCGCTGATCAGAGACATCATGTCCGACGCCCGGATCAAACGTCACGGGCCCGTCGCCCCGTCCGGCGGCGCTCTTGCATCATTGACCGAAGGACACCGCCGTGCCACGTAGTGGAACGGCGGACGCTGCGGGGATCCCACCAACCCCATTGCACACTGCATTGTCAAATGCCTATTCGACAGGCAGCTTCGCAACACACCGTCGGTGCCGCCACCTACCGTACGCCTCTTTCAGGGGCCGTCGCCCGGGTTTGCCGCACTTTGGCACGGGGCGTGCTTGAAGCGGGGCAAGGCAAGGCGGCACGAGGTGGAGTGCCTGCCTTCTGTCAAACGAGTCACACGATCATCGACGAGAAAGGGGCCAGAGGATGAAAAAGGTTGAGGCGATCATCAAGCCCTTCAAGCTGGACGAGGTCAAAGAGGCCCTTCACGAACTCGGCTTGCAAGGCATCACCGTGGTCGAAGCCAAGGGCTTCGGGCGCCAGAAGGGGCACACGGAGCTCTATCGCGGGGCCGAGTACGTTGTCGATTTCCTGCCGAAGGTGAAGATCGAGCTGGTGATTGACGACGGCATGGTCGAGCGGGTTATCGAGGCGATCACCGGCGCCGCCAAGACGGGCCGCATCGGCGACGGGAAAATCTTTGTCTCCACCGTCGAAGAGGCTATACGAGTGCGCACTGGCGAGCGCGGCCTTGAGGCCATCTAGCGCGCCGCAGCTCATTGTTAACTCCAGGGCATCCAAAGACAAGAGGAACGGGTTTATGGCCTTAGACTGCAAGTCGCCCGAAGACGTATTTCGGGTTATCAAGGAGCAGGAGATCAAGTACGTCGATCTGCGCTTCACCGACCCCAAGGGCAAGTGGCAGCACCTGACCATGACGTCGTCATTCGTCGACGACGATGCATTCCAGGACGGCATCATGTTCGACGGATCGTCAATCGCCGGCTGGAAGGCGATCAACGAGTCGGACATGGCGCTGATCCCGGACGCCACCAGCGCGGTTATGGACCCGTTCGCGGCCCAGCCAATGCTGATCCTGTTCTGCGACGTGCTGGAGCCGTCGACGGGGCAGCCGTACGAACGCGACCCCCGCTCGCTCGCCAAGAAGGCCCAAACGTACCTCTCTTCGACTGGCGTCGGCGACACTGCTTATTTCGGACCGGAGGCAGAGTTCTTCGTGTTCGACGACGTCCGCTTCGCCGTCGAGATGCACAACTGCTTCTATGAATTCTCGTCGAACGAAGGCCCCTACGTCACCGGCCGCTTGCTTGCCGAGGGCAACGCCGGCCATCGGCCGCCCGTCAAGGGCGGCTATTTCCCGGTGCCGCCGGTCGACTCGGCCCACGATCTCCGCGCCGAGATGGTGTCGGTGATGCAGGAGATGGGCCTTGTGATGGACAAGCACCACCACGAGGTGGCGCCGAGCCAGCACGAGCTTGGCCTGACCTACCAGGAGCTGGTCAAGGCCGCCGACCAGGTGCAGATCTACAAGTACTGCGTCCATATGGTGGCGCAGACCTACGGCAAGACGGCGACCTTTATGCCGAAGCCGGTGGCCGGCGACAACGGCTCGGGCATGCACACGCATCAGTCGATCTGGAAGGACGGCAAGCCGACCTTTGCCGGCTCTGGCTACGCCGACCTGTCGGAAACGGCGCTCTACTACATCGGCGGCATCATCAAGCACGCCAAGTCCATCAACGCCTTCACCAACCCCTCGACCAACAGCTACAAGCGGCTGATCCCGGGCTTCGAGGCGCCGGTGCTGCTGGCATATTCCGCCCGCAACCGTTCGGCCTCGTGCCGCATCCCCTTCGCCACCAGCCCCAAGGCCAAGCGCGTCGAGGTGCGTTTCCCGGACCCGACCGCCAATCCCTACCTCGGCTTCGCCGCGATGCTGATGGCGGGTCTGGACGGCATCCAGAACAAGATCCATCCGGGCGATCCGATGGACAAGAACCTCTACGACCTGCCGCCGGAGGAACTGGAAGGCGTGCCGACCGTGTGCGGGTCCCTGCGGGAAGCCCTCGATGCCCTCAGTGCCGACCGCGACTTCCTCAAGAAGGGCGATGTGTTCTCCGATGACCTCATCGACGGCTACATCCAGCTCAAGTGGGAAGAGGTCTACAACTTCGAGCACACCCCGCACCCGGTCGAGTGGCAGATGTACTACTCTTCCTGACGACCCGGCTTTTGTCGTCGATAGGGCTCCGCCGCCGCGCGGGGCCCTTTCTGCGCCCACGTTGTGGAAGAGGCTTCGGAGACGACGCTCCGCAGCAATTCGTTGTCAGCGGCACGCGGTTCGACGACATTAAGTCATGGAAACCGTACATCGCCCCGCCGGCAACGGGCATCGTCAGGCGCTGGTGGTCATTAACCGCAAAGGCACGCGCGGTACCGGCACGTTCGAATTTGGCCTGAAGATCCTCGAGGACGCCGACATCGAGGTCTCCGCGAACTTCGTCCGCGACCCGACCCGCATTCCGGACATCATCCGCCGCCACGGCGCCGACTACGACATGGTGGTGATCGGCGGCGGCGACGGAACCCTCTCTCACGCCATCGAAGCCGTTCTCGCTTGCGACCGGCCGCTCGGCATCATTCCCATGGGCAACGCCAACGACCTGGCGCGGACGCTGGCCATTCCGGTCAACGTCCGTCAGGCGTGCACCATCATCGCTGCCGGCAAGACGCGGCGCATAGACCTCGGATGGGTCAACGGCAAGCACTTCTTCAACGTCGCCAGCATGGGCATCAGCGTCTCGATTGCCGCTCGCCTGTCCGGGGAGGCCAAGCGCCGATGGGGCGTGCTCGGCTACCTCGGCCACGCGTGGGAGGCACTACAGAAATCGACCCGGTTCACAGCGGAGATCGAGTGCGACGGCGAGCACCACACGTTTCGCTCGATCCAGATCGCCGTCGGTAACGGCGTCCACTACGGCGGCGGCCTGACCATCGTCGACGATGCCCGCATCGACGACGGCTGCCTCGATCTCTACTCCTTGTCGCCGAACTCGATCTGGCGGCTGATGACGCTGTTCCCGGTCATAAAGTGGGGCAAGCACCGCATGGTCGACGCGATCAAGCTTCTCCGCGGCTCCCACATCCGCATCGAGACCGACCGGCCGATGCGCATTAACGTGGACGGGGAAGTGGTTTCCGAAACTCCCGCCGACTTCCGGGTCGTGCCGGCCGCGATGACGGTGTTCGCCCCGCCGGGGTAAAGATGACGCGCCGACCTGCTTCGCCGAGCTCATTGGAACCGTGGAGGGAAGGAGGGGTTCCCCGCTCCCGCCCGGATTCAAATCCCGCTGTCGAAGGGTTTCCAGCGGCCGAGGGGGAGGTGGATGCCGCATTCCGTCTTGTCGCGGCCGCGCCAGCGGCCGGCGCGCACGTCTTCCCCGGGTTGGACCCGGTCGGTGCAAGGCATGCAGCCAATCGACAGGAAACCGTCGGCGACCAGCGGATGAAGGGGGAGGTCGTGCGCCGTGAAATAGCGCTTCACGTCGTTCGCAGTCCAGCGGGCCAGCGGGTTGATCTTGATGCGGCCGCCGTCGTCGGTTTCAACCAGCGGCAGGCCAGCGCGGGCGCCGCCGTGAAAGCTTTTGCGACCGGTGATGCGGGCGTCGAAACCGGCAAGAGCCCGCTGCAGCGGCTCCACCTTGCGGATGTAGCAGCACATGTCCGGGTTGCCGTACCACAGCACGCCGTCGCCATCGAGGTCGGAGACGCGGCCGGGATCGGGCGTTACGCTGCGGACGCCGGTGAGGCCGAGGCGCGCAATCAGAGCATTCCGATAGCGACGGGTTTCGCCGAACAGCTTGCCGGTATCGAGAAAGATCACCGGCGTTGCCGGTTCGACCGCGGCGACCATGTGCAGGAGGACCGCCGACTCCGCGCCGAACGACGAGACCAGGGCGATGCGGCCGGGAAACTCGTCGCGCACCATGGCGGAGACGAGCGCAGCGGTATCAACGCTTTCATAGCGTCGGGCGAGGGACTCGACGCGCTGCGCCAACTGGAGCGGCGCCTCGTCCTCTCCCCAGGCCCGTGCGGCGGCGGTGCCGCAGGTCATTCCGCGGCCTCGCGCAGGTGGCGGCGGCGCACCGCGGGAACGCGGTGGTCGGCGGCCGGTTGATACCATACCGACATCTCCTCGATCGCCGCCCGCCAGGCGGCCACGTCCGCGTCCTTGGCGACATCGTAGGCGTCGAAGCCGCACCGCTGCAGGAACAGGAACTGATCGCGCAACACGTTGCCGACGGCGCGAAGCTCGCCCTGGAATCGGTGCCTTTGGCGCAGGAGCCGCGCCGTGGTGTAGCCGCGGCCGTCGCGGTAGGTTGGGAAGGTGATGGCGACCAGCGCCAAATGCGGAAGGTCTGCGGCGATCTCGGGTGCCGTTTCGTGGCTGGCCAGCCGTACGCCGAGCGGCTCGCCCCGGCCGATCAGCGCGTCCCGGTCACTTCGCCAGCGGGCCAGCGACACCAGCACCGGTCCAGCGGCCGGCAGCGGCCCGTCGTCGGCGACCGGGATCCACGGATCGTCGACGACCCGGCTGTGTTTAATGAGAGGCATAGAGCGTGTCCTTGAAGGGCTGCAGGCCGACGCGGCGGTAGGTGTCGAGAAATCGCTCGCCGGCGGCGCGATGGGCGACGTAGGTCTCGACCAGGGTCTCGACGGCGTCCACCACATCGTGCGCGCTGAACGCCGGTCCGACGAGGTCGCCGAGGGCAGCGGTCTCGGTGGCGTCGCCGCCGAGGGTGATCTGGTAGTATTCCTCGCCCTTCTTGTCGACGCCGAGAATGCCGATGTGGCCGACGTGGTGGTGGCCGCAGGCGTTGATGCAGCCGGAGATCTTGAGCTTGAGTTCGCCGATGTCGTGGATGCGGGCGAGATTGGCAAACCGCTCCGTGATCCGCTGTGCGACCGGGATCGAGCGGGCGTTGGCGAGGGCGCAGTAGTCGAGGCCGGGGCAGGCGATGATGTCGGTGACGAGGCCGACGTTGGCCGTGGCAAGGCCGAGCGGCCGAAGCGCCTGCCACAGCGCATGGAGGTCCGCCTGGCGGACATGGGGCAGGATCAGGTTCTGCTCGTGGGAGACACGGATTTCGCCGAAGCTGTAGCGATCGGCGAGGTCGGCAACGGCGTCCATCTGCTCGGCGGTAGCGTCCCCCGGCACGCCGCCGACCGGCTTGAGGGACAGGGTAACGATGGAGTAGCCGGACTGGCGGTGCGGGAACAGGTTGGCGCGCGCCCAAATGTCGAACGCCGGATCCTCGAACTTGCGCACTTCGAAGCCGCGATCCACGGACGGCAGATCGGCGAACGGCGGCGGCCGGAAGTACGCTTCGATGCGCTCCATCTCGCCCGTCGGCAAATCGACGCCCTCCCAGCGGAGCTGCGACCACTCCTCTTCCACCAAGTCTGAAAACCGTTCCGCACCAATCTCGTGGACGAGAATCTTGATGCGGGCTTTGAACATGTTGTCGCGCCGACCGAACTGATTGTAGACCCTGAGGATGGCCTCCAGGTAGGACAGCAGGTAGGGCTTGGGAAGGAAGCTGCGGATGGTCTTGGCGATCATCGGGGTGCGCCCCTGGCCGCCGCCAACCATCACCTCGAAGCCGACTTCGCCCTCGTCGTCGCGGACGATGCGAAGCCCGATGTCGTGCACGGCGATTGCGGCGCGGTCGGCGGGGGCGCCGGTGACCGCGATCTTGAACTTGCGCGGCAGGAACGAGAATTCCGGGTGCAGGCTCGACCACTGGCGGATGATCTCGGACCAGATGCGCGGGTCCTCGATCTCGTCGGCGGCGGCGCCGGCGAAATGGTCGGCGGTGACGTTGCGGATGCAGTTGCCGCTGGTCTGGATGGCGTGCATCTCGACCTCGGCCAGTTCGGCGAGCAGGTCGGGGATGTCTTTCAGCGCGGGCCAGTTGTATTGGATGTTCTGGCGCGTGGTGAAGTGGCCGTAGCCGCGGTCATAGCGTCGCGCCACCTCGGCCAGCCGTCGCATCTGCCGCGATGACAAGGTGCCGTAGGGGATGGCGACGCGCAGCATGTAGGCGTGCAGCTGCAGGTAGACGCCGTTCATCAGCCGGAGCGGCTTAAACTCGTCTTCCGTTAGGGCGCCGTCGAGGCGGCGGGCGACCTGGTCGCGGAACTGGGCGACACGCTCGGCGACCAGCGTCTGGTCGAATTCGTCATATCGATACACGGTGGCCTCCAGGTGCGGCATCTTTCGCCTGCGCTGAAGAAGCGGGCTGGACGGACGGGCCGCCGGCGCGAATGCGCTCGCGATAGCGGATCGGGCGCACCAAGCCGTTCTCCGTGACCACCGGAATGAGGTATGGCTCGACGACGATCTGCTGCGCCGCGGCCGCGTCGGCCGTCGCCATAATCTGAGCGGCGGTGTCCGGGTCGGCGGCAACCTGGCTGTCGCCGATACGAGACGACCAGTCGCCACTTCCCGCCAGATACACAACCCGTCCGTCAGCCAGCCGGTTTGCCGTCACGACCTGTTCCTTCATCGCCACCAGACCTTCATGTGCACAAAGCGCTACCCTGACCGTCTAATATTGTACACTTTTTATGCGTTGTCAAACCTAAAAATGCATGTTGTCCATGTTGTTTTATTAAAATAACATATATAAAGTGTGCAATCCGCGTCGTGGCCTGTCGTGGATAAGCAGATTTTTTCTTGCTTGACTTCTTAACTATTCGAATCCAGCCTTATTTTGGAAAGGCTTGGTCGAAACCTATCAGCGATTACCAATGCTGGTTGACAGGGGCTGAGAGGATGACGCGTCATGGTGCGACGACATACCGCGGTAGGCGTTTTTGCGTTGGCCGGCCTGTTCGTATCCGCCGTTGACACTGCGAACGCCGCAACGCAATGGAGTTGGGGATTCGACAATCCGAACTCATTCTGTTGCTCAGGCCGACAGGTCGGCACCCTGGTCACCGACGGAACGCTCGAACAGGCGAAAACAGGTCCGTTGCCTACAAGGTTTGCCATTACGGACTTCAGCGTCAACACCCCGGGCGGCTTGCTGAACGGAGACAAGTTCATTGTCCCGTCAGGTGCGGGCTTCACGTGGAACGGCTCAGAGGCGACGAAATTCGACAAAGGGGCCAGCCTGGCTTTTTCGATTGGGAATTCGGCCATCCCCTTCGACGGGAACAGCGTAATCGCTTTCGATACTGTGGAACGCCTTCCCGATAATGCCACAGGCGAACCAACGTCTCTCCCTGCGTTCTCCGTATTGTTCGGGAGCATTGGCGGCAGCCCGGTCGGTGCCGTAGATGTGCAGGATGCGTTCAGCGCCACCGGTGGGAAGCTCGATTTGGCGCCCGTCTTGGCTTTGGACTCGGGCCCGTCGACGCCGCCAGGCGCCACTCCACCGCCGACTGCCGGCCTGCCCGACCCGCCGGGCACCCCCGGTTTGGATCCCGGCAGCGGACCGGGGCCGGTGGCGCCTATTCCGGTTCCGGCTGCGCTGCCTTTGTTCGCCTCGGCTTTGCTCGGTCTCGGCATCGTCCGCCGCCGACGGAAATAGCGGGCCCGAGTCAGTTGGTTGATTTCGAGACGGCTCCCCGGTCAAGAGGGGCCGTCTCCTATTTCGCCACCACCACGCCCCAGACAGCTGATTGATCTTCGGCTGTGGTGACAGTTCGCAGTGCGCGCCGCTGGAATACGTGCATTCGGTTGTCGGGGATGCGCCGGCAGGACTATATGATGGCGAGAGATCTCGCGAGCCCGCCGGAGCTGTCATGGACACCATCGTCGTTCGCGGCGCCCGCGAGCACAACCTGAAGAACGTCGACGTGGAGATCCCGCGGGACCGCCTCACCGTCATCACCGGCCTGTCCGGCTCCGGCAAGTCGTCGCTGGCGTTCGACACCATCTACGCCGAAGGGCAGCGCCGCTACGTCGAATCGCTGTCGGCCTACGCGCGGCAATTCCTGGAGCTGATGCAGAAGCCGGACGTCGACTCCATCGAGGGCCTGTCGCCGGCGATCTCCATCGAGCAGAAGACCACGTCGCGCAATCCGCGCTCCACGGTCGGCACGGTCACCGAGATCTACGACTACATGCGCCTCCTGTGGGCGCGGGTCGGCGTTCCGCATTCGCCGGCGACCGGCCTCCCCATCGAGAGCCAGACCGTCAGCCAGATGGTCGACCGGGTCATCGCCATGCCCGAAGGGACGCGATTGTTGCTTCTTGCGCCGATCGTCCGCGGCCGCAAGGGCGAGTATCGGAAGGAGTTGCAGGACCTACTGAAGCGCGGCTTCCAGCGGGTCAAGGTGGACGGCGACATTCACCCCATCGACGCAGTGCCGGCGCTCGACAAGAAGCGCAAGCACGACATCGAGGTGGTGGTGGACCGCATCGTCGTCCGCGACGCATTGGCCCCGCGCCTCGCGGAGGGCTTCGAGACGGCGCTTGGGCTCGCCGACGGCCTGGCCTTCGTCGAAGACGTGGAGAGCGGCGAGCGCATCGCCTTTTCCGCCAAATTCGCCTGCCCAGTGTCCGGCTTTACCATCGACGAGATCGAACCGCGGCTGTTCTCGTTCAACAATCCGTTCGGCGCTTGCCCGGCCTGCGACGGCCTCGGCACCGAGATGTTCTTCGATCCCGAGTTGGTGGTGCCGGACGACCGCCTGTCGTTGGCCGACGGCGCCATAGCTCCGTGGGCCAACTCCACCTCCCAGTACTACCGCCAGACCCTGACCAGCCTGTCGGCGCACTACGCCTTCGACCTGCGCATGCCCTACCGGGAGCTTCCCGAAGACATTCGCCGGATCGTGCTGTTCGGCTCCGGCGATCCGGTGACCATCAGCTACAACGACGGCATCCGCTCCTACGAGATCCGCAAGCCGTTCGAGGGGGTGATCCCCAACATGGAGCGCCGCTGGAAGGAGACCGACTCGGCGTGGATCCGCGACGAGCTTGGCCGCTACCAGACGGTCAGCACCTGCGAAACCTGCGCCGGAAAGCGCCTGAAGCCTGAGGCGCTGGCGGTGAAGATCGCCGGCCTCGACATCAGCGCCGTCACCGACCTGCCGATCGACACCGCGGCCCGGTGGTTCCACGAGGCCGAAGCCAGCCTCACGGAGCAGCGCCGGGAGATCGCGCGGCGCATCCTCCGCGAGATCAACGAACGCCTTGGGTTTCTTGGCAACGTCGGGCTCGAGTATCTTACCCTGGCGCGGGCGTCGGGCACGCTGTCCGGCGGTGAAAGCCAGCGCATCCGCCTCGCGTCGCAGATCGGCTCGGGGCTGACCGGGGTGCTTTATGTTCTCGACGAACCGTCCATCGGCCTTCACCAGCGCGACAACGGGCGTCTGCTCGAGGCGCTGAAGCGGCTCCGCGACCTCGGCAACACCGTCATCGTGGTCGAGCACGACGAGGAAGCGATCAGCGCCGCCGATCATGTCATCGACATGGGCCCCGGCGCCGGCATCCACGGCGGCGAAGTGGTGTCGTGCGGAACGCCGGGGGCCATCATGGCCGACCCCCACAGCCTGACCGGGCTATATCTCACCGGCAAACGCGCCATTCCCCTGCCGGCGCAGCGGCGGCGTCTCCTTAAGGATCGCGCCCTGGCCGTCATTGGCGCCCGCGCCAACAACCTGCAGGACGTCAGCGTTTCGATCCCCCTCGGCACGTTCACCGCCGTCACCGGCGTCTCCGGCAGCGGAAAATCGAGCCTGGTGATCAACACCCTCTATCCGGCCCTGGCCCGCCGACTGCACGGCGCCCGCGTGCATCCGGGGCCGCACGAGCGCATCGACGGCATCGAGCGAATCGACAAGGTGATCGATATCGACCAGTCGCCGATCGGCCGCACCCCGCGCTCCAACCCGGCCACGTACACCGGTGCGTTCACGCCGATCCGCGACTGGTTCAGCGCGCTGCCGGAGGCCAAGGTCCGCGGCTACAAGCCGGGGCGCTTCTCGTTCAACGTCAAGGGCGGGCGCTGCGAGGCCTGTCAGGGCGACGGCGTCATCAAGATCGAAATGCATTTCCTGCCGGACGTCTACGTCCAATGCAGCGAATGCCACGGCCGACGCTACAACAGGGAAACGCTGGAAATCTCATTCCGCAACAAGTCGATCGCCGACGTCCTCGACATGACGGTGGAGGAGGGGCGGAACTTCTTCAAGGCGGTGCCGGCGATCCGCGACAAGCTTGCCACCCTAGAGCGGGTCGGCCTCGGCTACATTCACCTCGGCCAACAGGCGACGACGCTTTCCGGCGGCGAAGCGCAGCGGGTCAAGCTCGCCAAGGAATTGTCGAAGCGCGCTACCGGCCGCACCCTCTATATCCTGGACGAGCCGACCACGGGGCTGCATTTCGACGACGTCCGCAAGCTGTTGGAGGTGCTGCACGCGCTGGTCGATACCGGCAACACGGTCGTCGTCATCGAGCACAATCTCGAAGTCATCAAGACCGCCGACTGGGTCGTCGACCTCGGACCCGAGGGAGGCTCCGGTGGCGGCCACATCGTCGCCGCAGGCACCCCGGAGGAGGTTGCCGCCGTCGCCGCCAGCCACACCGGCCGCTACCTGCGCCCGCACCTTACATCCGTCGGCGAACGGCGCCGCGCGTGAGGCGCGACGGACCGTCGTATGTTTTCTGACCCTTGGCATCTGATCCCTGGCGTGCGGCATGACGACCGGTAACAGCATCCTCGGTGAGTACGGGACGACGGTGTTCACGCTGATGAGCGCGCGCTCGCGGCGGAGCATGGCGCCATCAATCTGGGGCAGGGTTTCCCGGATACGGAAGGGCCGGAGGACATCCGCCGGATCGCGGCAGAGGCGCTGATGGCCGGGCCAAACCAGTATCCGCCGATGTTCGGGACGCCGGACCTGCGCCAGGCGGTGGCCGAAGCCAATCGCCGCTTCTACGGCATCGACGTGGATTGGCGGACGGAGGTGATCGTGACCTCCGGCGCAACCGAGGCTCTCGCCGATTGCTTCCTGGGACTGATCGAGCCGGGCGAC
Source organism: Rhodospirillales bacterium (assembly GCA_016710335.1). NCBI lineage: Bacteria > Pseudomonadati > Pseudomonadota > Alphaproteobacteria > Rhodospirillales > Rhodospirillales bacterium. The sequence continues at coordinate 17,243 of JADJXQ010000013.1, read as the reverse complement.
GAGGTGGTGCTGATAGAGCCCCTCTACGACAGCTACCTGCCGATGGTCCGCCGCGCCGGCGGAATCCCGAAGCTGGTGCGCATGGAGCCGCCCGACTGGCGCCTGCCGCGACAGGCGCTGGAAGCGGCCGTCTCCGCGCGGACCCGGGTCGTCGTCCTCAATTCGCCTCACAACCCGTCTGGCAAGGTGTTCGACGAGGACGAGCGGCGCTTTCTGGCGCTGCTCATCGAGACTCACGGTGTCGTTGCGGTGTGCGACGAGGTCTATGAACATCTGGTGTTCGACGGCCGCCGCCACGTGCCGCTGATGGCGGAGGACGGCATGCGCGAGCGCACGCTTCGCATCGGTTCCGCCGGCAAGACCTTTTCCGCCACCGGTTGGAAGGTTGGCTACGTCACCGCAGCCCCGGCGCTGCTCGCCGCCGTCGCCAAGGCCCACCAGTTCGTGACCTTCACCACGCCGCCCAACCTGCAGACGGCGGCGGCGTACGGCTTGCGTCAGGCCGACGGATATTTCACCGCGCTGGCCGCCGACATGCAGGTCAAGCGCGACCGCCTGGCAGCGGGACTGGCCGCCGCCGGCTTTGCCGTGCTGCCTTCGGCCGGCACCTATTTTCTCACCGTCGATATCCGATCGGTCGGGTTCGAGGGGTCCGACGAGGAGTTCTGCCGACACATCACCACGGAAGCCGGAGTCACCGCCGTGCCAATGAGCGCGTTCTACCGGGACGCGGCGATCAACACCTTCGTCCGCTTCTGCTTCTGCAAGCAGGACTCGCTGCTCGACGAAGCCTGCGCCCGCCTCCGCCGCCACTTCAAAGGCGCATGAAGGGGCGGGGATCGCCACTTCGGCGGCGCTTGACGGGACAGGGGGGCGGGTCTATGTCACAAGGCCGGTGGCGGGAGTAGCTCAGTTGGTTAGAGCACCTGGTTGTGGTCCAGGGGGTCGTGGGTTCAAGTCCCATCTCTCGCCCCAGACTTCCATTGAATCTGCGAAGATCAACGTCTCAAACCGGGCTCTCGGGTAACACCTCTGGTACACCGGCCTTAGACGCTCAGCGCTTGCTGGAGCCATTCCTGCTCCGAGCGTTGGCTCCACGCCAATCTCCCGCTGAGATCCGGAAGCACAGGATCAGACCGGCGTCGCCGTTGTCCTCCCTGGCCCGTCCTGGCCCGTGACTGCCGTGGATCTCGCGCCGGCCGCGCCATTTGACCGGTCGTCGAACAAAGGGGACTTTCAAGTCAGCTTTGGGTGCCGGTGTAGTTGAACGGCGAAGTGTCGAAAAGGTGGACGATCGCGCCGTTGACGCCGACCGGTGCGTTGTGCAGGTGGCCGCCGGTGCCCGCCACCGGCGCGATCGGCGTCGAAAGCCCCGAGTATGCCACCGCGTACTGTAGAACGAAGTTGTTCGCCCCGAAATCGCCGGTCAACAGGGCGCTCGCAGTTCCGAGCGCCGAAGTCGCGACCGGAGGCACTTCCTGGTCGCCTCTGAGGCTGGCCGCGAAAGGGACGCTCGCGGCGTCCGCCGCAGAAGCGCCGACCAACATCAATCCGATCGCCAAGGTGATCCCGCGTAGCAACGTCATGCCCTACCCTCCTCGAAGAGGCGAGGACGTATTGATTTTGCGAACCATTAGCACAGCGGAACGACTTGTTCAAACGATGTAAGGCATCCCGGTCTCCGCCCTGGTTTCGGCCGCCGTAGCGCGACGCGGCGGTAGGGCATGGGGAATGATTCTGCTGACGCTGAAAAATCGCTTGATGCGGGAATACGAGCTGATCTACTGGCCTCACGCGCAGAATCGCCGGCTCTGCCGTTGCTCTACTGATGTGAAAACAGGACGTTGTAGCTCGGCTCCTGGATCGCCGTCGGCAGAGAGGCTGCAATGGTTTGGATGGTACGCTGGCTTCTGGTCGCGCTTGGCGTAGCGGCGATCGCGGTCACCGTCTTGGCGCTGGTCCCGAGCAACGAGCGCTGGATCAGAATTTGGGATTTTCCGCGAGTTCAGATAGGGGCCTGCCTCACGGGTGTGCTGCTTCTGGTTCCGTTCATTGCGTTCCCGCGGCGACGCCTGAAGCGCGCCTTCGCGGCCCTGCTCGCGGCGGCGCTCGCTTGGCAAGTCTTCAACATCTGGAACTACACGCCGCTCGCGGCTCCCCAGGCAGAAGCCGCAGCGGATTGTCCCGCCAACTCGCGAATCGACATCCTGATTGCAAACGTCCTCGTCGACAACCGGGAGTCGGCCCCTCTCCTTGCGCTGGTCGATGACGTCGATCCCGACCTCATCCTGCTCGTCGAGACGGACTCGTGGTGGGATACCCAGATGAAGCCGCTGGGCGACGCCTATCCGCATGCCATCCTGCATCCCCGGGAAAACAGCTACGGCATGCACCTCTTCTCTCGCTTTGAGTTGATCGATCCGCTGGTGCGCTATCTGATCGAAGAGAGCGTGCCGTCGATAAAGACCGGCTTGCTGCTCCCCTCCGGCGCACGCATCAACCTCTACGGCCTCCATCCGAAGCCCCCGCCCTTGTCGGATACCGAGGAGCGCGATGCGGAGTTGCTCGTCGTCGGCAAGGAGGTCAGTGACGAGACCGTACCCTCGATTGTCGCCGGCGATTTGAACGACGTGGCGTGGTCACAGACCAACAGCCTTTTTCAGGAAATCAGCGGCCTCTTGGATCCACGCATCGGCCGCGGTCTCTACCCAACGTTCGTCGCCATGTCGCCGCTACTGCGCTGGCCACTCGACCATGTCTTCTTCGAGGAATCGTTCGTCCTGCTCGAACTCGCCGTGCTCGACGACATCCAATCCGACCATTTTCCGCTCTTCGTAGCCCTTTGCCATGACCCGGGCGCTGCCGCCACGCAGCGGAAGCCAAAGGCCGGGCCGGCCGACCGCAAGGCCGCGGAAGAGGCAATCGAGGAAGGCCGCGAGGCCGCGAGCGACTGAGCGCGTCGTCGACGACCCCTCCGGGCGGTGTCGGAAGAACCCGTCTCGAGCGGGCGAGCAATCGCCGTCCTTACCGCGACGTTTGGGCGCATCGTCAATCGCGCTCTGCCAGGGGGTGAACCCGTTTCAGCAGATCGTCGGCGGTTTGAACACCGTCGAAATCGACCGCTACGCCGGCTGCCGCCAGTGCGCGCGCCGTCCAGGTGTTGCAGTTGTTGAAGAGGTGAAACTTGCCCGTCGCTGGGTAGAACCGGCTGAAACTGTACAAGCCGGGCGCATTGGGTTTAGCCCGTTCGTCGCCGGCGCGATCGAAACTGGCAGCGATGTGAGCGATGAGCCGCCGCAGCCCGCTGTCCGGCAGCGACACGGCGAGCACGGAGGCGGTAGGGAATACCTTCGCCGGATGATCGGAAAGCCCGCTCAGATGAATGACCGCAGGCCCGGGCAAGGCAGCACGCAGCGCGAGGCCGAAACTCGGGCGCGGCGACGGGTAGTATTCGGCATCGCCCCAGCCGAATTCGAGATAAACCGCATTCGGGAAGTCCGCCGCTTCGGGAATTGCGGCGAAAGGCACATCGGATCGTGCAATGACGATGCCACTATGCCAGCCGTTGCTGGTGACAAAGATCAGCCGGTCGCCGGAACTGCCAGTAGCCGCCGGTGCCCACAACACGGAGGCGAGGAAGCCAAGAACTACGGAAACAGCGTGCTTAGGCCACACCACGCTTTCTCCCTAACTGAACGTGAACAGTGTCGGGCGAGTTCTGCGGCGGAGGTCACTGGTTGCGTTGGCCACTTTAGATCGTCGAGAACGAGCGGGTCGACGGCCATGTCCGGCAGCGGGTGGTCGTCCCCGTTGGGCGGATGGACGCGCTTGCCGCCATGGGTGCGCTCGACCAGACAGGTTGGGCGCCCGTAGAGTCCGGCATCATCTTCGATTGCGGTCGGGGAGAAACTGGGCGCGGAAGTAGGCGATGTTCACGATCAAGCCCGGCAGCAGCCATTGGAACAGCCGTGCCATGTCGCGGATTTCTTCCAATGGCGCGTCCGCTGCCGCCGCGCCGCGAAGGGCGTCCGCCGTCAAGCCCCCTGGATTGGGCAGCGTTGCCGCCACCTGTTCGACACAGCGATCGTGGATTGCCTGGCACAGCGTCTCGTGCGCCGGCGTGCCTGCGGCTTCGCGGAGATCGCTCCAGGCCGTCGCCCAGTAGCTCGGCCAGCGGGCCAGCGCCCGGTAATCGGTGTTGACGAACGGCAGATTGAGAACCCGCTTCACGTCCTCATAGACGTCGCGCGTCGCTTGGTCGGCGTGATGCGCCTCCATCAGAACGAACGGGACCGCTAGGTTTGGCGCGTGACGGCCGGCAAAGGGCGGCGCTGCTTCACCTGCCCGGGCCATGTCACCGGCCTCAAGGAGGTATCGCGTGAGCGTGGCCAGCACCACGTATGGCTGGTTGCCGTGGCTGAACACCTCGATCATCTGGCGGATGCCGTCAATCTCGCGGGGCGCGTAGCCGATCCCGCTCAGTCGATCGCCGATTGGCGGCGGGTTCAACGCCAACACCTCTTTCTCGACGAAGTCCCGGTTGGCGAGACACGCGTCAACGAACTGCTGACTGGCGCAAAGATTGCCAACCCCCTGCCACCACGTTTCGAAGAAGGACGGGTAGTGGGCGTATGCCATGGTGATCACTCCCATCCATGGCACCTGGAGGACCTGCTTGACCTCCTCGTACCACATCTTCCGTCGGCCTTGGGCGAGGTACTCGGGCAACGGATGGATGGCCGGAATCGGTTCCGGCCTTAGCCGCGGCAGGATCGTCATGATGTGTCTCCAACGTTGACGGAAGCGGTGCCGACAGATCACCGAATTCCATAATTGGAGCAGCATCGTCCGTTGTCGATGCCGGCCATTGCTTTGTCCAATCGGCAGGCCCGATCCGGCTCAAACACTGCGCCCGCTTCTGCGTCCTTGGCGGCGCGTCCTGCAGTCCTCACAGCGGACAACAGGGAACCTGAAGGAGATGACAACGGGCTGGACGGTGCGCGCGGGGATGATTGCAACGATGCTGGCGCTGGCGCTGGCGCTGACGATGCCGGCCGGCGCCAGTTGGCCCAATCCGTTTGCATCGCAGGCACACATGGTCGCGCTGCGCTCCGGCGCGCCGGCCGCTCCGGGGCAGTGGGTCACCGAACGGCGCAACATCCGCGAGGATTTCCGCCGCTTTCACGGCCAGGACGTCGAGCGAATCGACGCCGTCGCGGTCATGAGCGATTGCGACAACCGCAATGCCAGCGCCGAAGCCTGGTATGGGCGAATCCGCTTTCTCTCGGATTGAAGGTCCAGAAAACAGACTCGGAATGAAGGTCCATCGCGGCTGGGTGCGCGGGTGAGCCTCTCTCGATTTCGGCCTGATGCTGTCCAAGGACGATCCCGAACTGGTACCAGTGGTCCGCGACCCTCGTGGGAGTGATGCGGAAAGGGGCGGTGGGTCCGCCCCTTTCCGGTCCGTGACGCTAGTGCAGCGGTGCATTCAAAAGAACGCACCGCTGCTGCACGTAACTTCTTGAATCTCCTGAACTTGACCCATTCGACCGATTCGTTGAATGGGTCTGTGCACTAGCCCACGACTAGGTCGGCATCGATGCGCACCGGACGCGCAATATTGAAGTAGTTTGGCGAGGTCTTCATCACGGTTTCATGGATCTCGCGGAACTGTTCTGGCGTGCCGTCGCCCTTGATGCGGACGGTGTAGTGGATGCTCTCGTAGCCGGGCTTCACCGTCTCATCGATACCGAGGAAGCCGCGAAGGTCGAGGTGTCCATCCGTCTCGATCTCGACGCTGTCGAGGCGGATGCCGTGAACGGCGGCTCCGGCCACGTAGCCGACCATGACGCAGGCGTTGAGGGCCGCCATCAGCATCTCCTGCGGGTTCGGGGCCGTGTTGGTCCCGAGCAGTTCCAGAGGCTCGTCGACGGTCATGGTGAAGCGCCGCGGCACCCGCTCTCCCCCGATGGTGCAGGATTCAACGGTCGCTTCGCTGACCGTCTGGCCTTTCCACGCGGACGTTACGCGGAACTCGACAATGCCCTTGCTCGGATCGCGCTCGACCTCCTGAATGATGCCGGCCAGCGCCTCGACGTCGATACCGTTCACCCGCGACACTTTCGTGGTCGGATCCGTCATATCTTTGGTCATGTCTTTGGTCATCGTTTGCATGGTCATCGTTCCTTCTCCCGGGTCTGGTGTGGTGGATATCTGCGCGGTCGTCAGCAGAACGCCGGGGCGATCTGCTCGATCCGGCTCCGCACCTCCGGACCGATGTCTTCGAGGCTCGCCAGGAACTTGGAGTGGGTCATCGCCGAGCCGATGTAGGTCCAGCGATTGGCCTGATGCTGCACCTCGAGAAAGCTCTCCCGCTCCTCAGCCGACAGCGTGCGGCCGGTTGCGCGGGCGAAGGCGTCCATGTCGAGCGTCACCTGCTGCCGCAGGCCTTCGTCCAGGAACATGCCAATTTCCAGGTACTCGTTCACCGCATCGGCGACTTCGCGCGGCCGGCATGTTTCCACCAGCGCCTCGACCATCAAGGTGTCGAGCTTTGCATGCTGCGCTTCTTCCATCCAGTGGTGACGCAACAAGCTCTTAAACTGCGGGTCGAGATCCTGGTTATCGCGGACGCTTTCCAAGTAGTGGCGCTGGGTCATCCACTCGATGTGCAGGATGGTCAGAGCCACTGCCAGCGGATGGTGCGAAAGCACGGCGTGGGCGATCTCCTGGGGCGGGCCGATAACGTCGCACCGCGTGCCGAAACCAGCTTCGAAGTCCATCCGGAATTGTTTGAAGAGGTGGATATGCTTGGCTTCCTCGGCGGCGAACGCCAGGAAGGCGCGCGTGCGCACATCGTCGCCGTGCAGGCGCGGCCGAGCGTGATCGAGCACGAACGGCAGGATGAATTCCTCGACCAGCCCGAAGATCGTCAGATACGCATTGCCGCGAATCTGGTTGAGGGTTCGCTGCTCTTCCGGCGAGAGGAACGTCAGCGGCTGCACCCGCGCGAGGGATTCCGGCAGGAAGGGCTTGCCGAAGTCGAGGTGCTTGCCCTCACCGATGATATCTTCGATGCGCCAACTGGCGCGATGGGATGCCGCAAGGGCCGATTCGTAAGTGTAATCGTGGTACATTGTCTAAGTCCTCGTGTCCGAAGCGTGTTGACCTGATGGTTTCTGTGATACCGGGGCGGCGTGTGAAAACGCGTGGTAACCGGCGTGGAATCTCGTGCCGGCAGCGTGTAAAATCGGCCGAAACAAAAAGAATTCAGTGAAAGCAGCGGCCGGCGGCGTCACCTTGGTCGAACGGCGCGTGCCTTCGTAGGGAGGTGGAAGCGTCTTGGAGCGCAAGCTTGCAGCGGTGCTGTGCGCCGACGCGGTCGGCTACAGCCGATTGACCGATGCCGACGAGGTGGGCACCCACAGACTCTTGCGCGCCCGCTTGCAGGACCTGATGGCCACCATCGAGCGATTTGGCGGTCGCATCGTCCATACAGCCGGCGACGCCGTGCTCGCAGAGTTCGCCAGCGTCGTTGCCGCCACTGAGGCCGCCGTCGACGCGCAGCGTCGGCTCGGCGAAACGAACAGCGGGCTCTCAGCAGAACACCGACTCGACTTTCGGATCGGGCTCAATCTCGGTGACGTTATGGTCGACGGCGTGGAGATCTACGGCACCGGCGTCAACGTCGCTGCGCGACTGGAAACGCTTGCCGATCCCGGCGGCATCTGCGTCTCGCAGTCCGTTCTCGATCTGGTTGGCGGCCAACTTCCGCTCTCGTTCGAGGACATGGGCGAGCAGAAGGTCAAGAACATCGCAAAGCCGGTACGGGCGTTTCGCATTTGCCTGGAGGAACGGCGACGGGCGCCGCTTGTCCTGAAACTGCTTGGGGAGTTGGAGGTGAGCCACGAAGGTCGGCGCATCGAGCTGCCGCACTCCCGAAAGACGCGGGCACTCCTCGCGTACCTCGTGGTTACCGGCAAAAGCCATCGGCGCGAGCGCCTCATCTCCCTGCTTTGGGACATTCCTGACGATCCCAAGGGCGCACTGCGCTGGAGCCTCAGTAAGCTGCGCAAGGTCGTCGACGGCTCGGCAGCCACCCGTATTATCGCCGACAGGGAGAGCGTGTCTTTCGCAGCCGTCGACGCGGATATTGACGTCCTTGAGATCCGGCAGCGCCTGGCGGTACCGCCCGAAACGTTTTCGACAGGGGAATTGACCGAACTGGCGGCTGCATTTCGCGGCGAGTTTCTGGAGGGTCTCGAGCTTCCGGAGTGCAACGACTTCCAGGCATGGCTCGTGGCGCAGCGCGAGGAAATGCGCCGTCACCACGCGGAGGTGCTCACGACACTCGCCGCTCGCTTGCGCACCGAGCCGGATCGGGCCCTGCCTTACGCGCGAAGCCTGGTGCAAATCGATCCCTACGACGAGGCCACCCACGTCCGCCTGATCAACCTGCTCGCCGAGGCGGGACGCGACCGGGAAGGCAAGGAGGCGTACCGGGCGGGGCGTCGGCTGCTTGCCGAAGCAGGAGCGCCGTCGGCAGCCCTCGAGCGCGCGCAGGCTGTGTTCGACCGCGGCGGCCATCCGCCGCATGTCGAGACGGTCATTGAAGCGGAAGCAGTCCCGCAGGAAGGCACGATCGATAAGACGTCCGGGGTCGAAACCACTGATACGCAGCCAGCGCTTACGGGAAGGTCCGAGGAATGCGCGCGCCTCATAGCCGCCGTGGAAGCGGTGTCCGCGCAACACCGGCAGCGCATCGTGCTGCTGACCGGCGAGCCCGGCGTCGGCAAGAGCCGCCTCCTTTTTGAGCTCAAGGCGCTGATTCGGCGCGGCGGCGGTACGATCCTCGACGGCTGCGCGTACGAGGCCGAGAGCGGCCAGCCGTTCGGGCCGTGGATCGACGCGTTGCGGCGGGTATCCGCCTCGTCAATCGGTCGGGAGCTCGGCGCCAGTCTGGCGCCGCTGCTGCCGGAATTCTCGCGCGGCGCCGAGGCGGAGGTTTCCCGCACCCGCCTGTTCGGAGCCGTCGTCGAACTGATTGCTGCCCGCGCCCACAGCGCGCCACCCGTGCTCATCGTCATCGACGACCTGCACTGGTGCGACGAGGCCACGGCGTCGCTGATCCATTACGTGGCGCGGATGAGCCGGCATCGCCCCGTGCTGATCGCGCTGGCGGCCAGGGATAGCGAGCTTCCGGACAATCAGCCCGTGCAGGGTCTCGTCCGCGGCCTCCGCCACGATGTCGGGCTCGAGGAAATCGGCTTGGCGCGGTTGAGCCGAGAGGACACGGTGGCGCTCGCTCGCCAGCTCCGCGGCGACATCGATCCCGAACGCGTCTTCGAGGCAAGCGGCGGAAACCCGTTGTTCACGATCGAGTTGGCCCGTACGCCGTCGAGCCGCGCCGAGGATCTTCCGTCGTCTTTGACCACGCTCGTCAGCGACCGGGTCTCCCGTTTGCCGCCGCTTGCCGTGGAGGTGCTGCGCTGGGCTTCCGTGCTCGGCCAATCTTGTCGCGTCGACATGCTCGCAAATCTCGCCTCGCTCGACGGTAGCGAGTTCATGTCCGCGCTGGAAACGCTCGAGAGATACGCCTTGCTCGCGGCCGATCGCTCCGGCCGATCCGGTGTTCCCGTGTACGAATTCACACATGCGATGGTGCGTCGCGTGATCTACGGCGACATCTCGGAGCCTCGCCGGCGCTTGATGCACCACCGGGCGGCGGAGGCGCTCGAACAACTCAAGGCATCCGACGAAGCCGTCGTCACGGCGATCGCTTTTCACGCGTCGTTGGCGGGCGAACCGAGCATGGCGGCGCGCGCGTGCCTGGCCGCGGGCCGGAGGTGCGTCCGGTTCTTCGCCAGCGGCGAGGCCGAGGCCTTCGCGAGACGAGGCCTGCGTCATGCCGAACAACTGAGCGATCCGGAGCGCGTTCGATTGCAGATCGAACTGCACGAGGTGAGCATCGCAGCGCGGCGTCCCGGAGATGTCGAGGAGGTCGCCCGGTTGCTGGAAGGACTGGCCGAACACGCGCTCGACTGCGGTGCGGTCGAGCACGCACGCCGCGGATTCAACCTGGTTGGATTCCTGCGTTGGGAGTCCGGTGACTGGAACGCCGCCGAGCGGTTGAACACGCGCGCGGAGCAGCTTGGCAAGGTGGCCGACGAGATAGAGCGCGTGGTCGCAAATGCCGACGTGGCCCACTGTCTGACGTTGCTGGAGCGCGATCTCGGCCGCGCCGAGGCGCTGCTCCTGGAAGCGCGGGCCATGTCGGAGAGGACGGGAACGGAGCCCTACACCATTCCCGACGGCATGGGTCTGCTGAGACTCTACCAGGGTAGGTCCAAGGAGGCCGGCGAGGCGTTCGACCGCGCCCGCACGCTGGCGCGCCGCGACGGTGATCGACTCGGCGAATTCCAGGCGCTCGAACATCGGATCATGCTGGAGGTGCTGAACGGCCGATACGCGGAGGCCGAGCCCCTGTGCGACGCGCTGGTAGTGATCGGGAACAAGCTCCGTGAGGGCAGCGAGATACCGGTAGCTCGAGTCCTTTCGTGCCTCTGCGCCTACAGCCGCGATTCCGAGACCGTGCATGCGGACCTCGAAACAGCGCTGCAGGGCCTGCGCGTCGCTGACGCCAAGCACCGCCTCGCCTTCGCCCTCACTCGCGCCGCCGAAATCGATCTTCAGGGCGGGCGCTCCGATATGGCCCGGCGGCGCGCCGAGGAAGCTCTCGTCGCGGCGACTACGGTCGGCCGGCGCAGCGAAATCGTTTTCGCCCGCGTCGCCCTCGCCCGCGTCGCCGCCGCGCTCGAGGATGCAGCGGCGCTCGAAGCTCATCTTGCGGCCCTCAACGAGATTGCGGGGTCGGGGACTCCGGCGCACGCTGTCGGAGCTGCGGAGCGGGCAGCCAGTGAACTCGCAGGCGGCATACCAGATGTCGCCGCCTTAGTGGGAGAATGACATGGTGTACGTCGTCGCGGAGCAGGATCTCGATCCGCCAATCTCTGCGGAAGAATGGCGGACTCTCAGGCGCGATTCGGGCTGGTGCCGTGATCTCTACGGCGTGCGCCACCTTGACAGCTACCTGTCGGGGGACGGCCGCCGGCTGCTCTGCGTATGGGACGCACCCGACGCCGAAGCGGTCCGTCAGTTTTATCGGACCATGGCGCTCCCGACCCGGGTCGTGTGGACTGCGGAGGCCCACGGTCCGCAGGAACCGCTCGCAGTTCCGCCCCCGGATGAGAAGGGGCGGTAGTCAATGGCCGTGATCCTCGTCGAACGCTCCTTCGAGGAACCCGTGTGCTTTGAAGAGCTGCAGGCTCGCGAAGACCAAGCGTCGGGATGCCTGGAAGCCTACGGCGTGACGTTCATTCGCACGTTCCTCTCAACAGATGCCCGGCGCATGGTCTGCCTCTACGACGCTCCCGACGCCGAGGCGGTGCGCAGCGCCGAGCGCGAGGCCGGCATGCCGTTCGACCGCGTGTGGTCGGCCGAGCACCTGACCGCCCCACCGGACGATGCGAACTCCTGAAGCCTCCTCGAGCGCTGCTCTTCATCCGGGCGGAAGGACGTCCTCCAGGCCGCCGGCCGCGATCACGAACGCTGCCACCCGATCGAGACCGTCGCCGGCCCGCAGGTTGGTGAACACGAAGGGCCGGTCGCCGCGCATCCGCCGGGCGTCGCGGTCCATGACGTCGAGCGAGGCGCCGACGTGCGGCGCGAGGTCGGTCTTGTTGATCACAAGCAGGTCCGAGCGCGTGATGCCCGGCCCGCCCTTGCGTGGGATTTTGTCGCCGGCCGCGACGTCGATGACGTAGACGGTGATGTCGGCGAGCTCCGGCGAGAAGGTAGCGGCGAGATTGTCGCCGCCGGATTCGATGAATACGATCTCCAGATCGGGAAATCGGGCTGTCATCTCGTCGACCGCGGCGAGGTTGATCGAGGCGTCCTCGCGGATCGCCGTGTGCGGACAGCCGCCGGTCTCCACCCCGAGGATGCGGTCCGCGGCCAGCGCGCCGGAGCGGGTCAGGAACTCGGCGTCCTCGCGGGTGTAGATGTCGTTGGTGACGGCGGCGATGCGATAGCGGTCGCGCAGCCGCTTGCAGAGGGCGTCGACCAGGGCCGTCTTGCCGGACCCGACCGGCCCGCCGATGCCGACGCGCAGCGGGGATGTCATGAGCGGAACAACCTCGTGTACTGGGTTTCGTGACGGATCGAGGTCCAGTCGACCATGAAGGTGGCGGTGCCGAGCTCGGCGAGGTCGGCGCCAAGCGCAGCGTCGCCGGCCTCCAGCACTGCCGCTTCCAGCCCCGCCAGAACCGCGAGCCCGTCGCTCTGGCCGAGCGGCACCAGGCGCACGCCGGCGGAAACCAGGCCGGCGGCGAACGCGTGCAGGTACGCGGCGACCGCGGCCGGACGCGGAACGGCGGCGAGCGCCGCGGCGACGCCGACCGCGACCGGGTAGCTCGGGGCGCGTTCCGACGTTCGCAGCCGGGCCGCCCATGCATCCAGTCGCGGGTGCGGCCAGCCGCCCCGCACCGCCGCCAGGAACGCTCGTCCCTGGGCGAGGGTCTCCACCGCCGTCTCGGCAGTGCCGCGATGCACCTTGGCGATCTCGCTCACCCGCGCCAGCGCGTCGGCGTCGTCCGCCGCCGTCGCCGACCACGCGGCGGCCAGCACCGCCCCGTCGATGCGGGCGGTGCCGTGGGCCAGGATGGCCGCGATCCAGCGGCCGAGGGTGTCGCGGTCGCGGACGAGACCGATCTCGACCGCATGCTCTATGCCGTGGGAATAGCTGTAGCCGCCGACGGGGAACCCCGGCGACAGCCAGGTCAGCAGCCGGTAGAGGGCCGGACCCGGGAGCGCCGCATCGTCAGTGGTCATGGCGGCGTCCGTTTCCGGCGTAGGCGCCGGGTTCGGGGGTGAACGGCGCGAGCCCTCGGGTGACGCCGGCGCCGAGGTGCTCCAGCATCGCCACCAGCACGGGGTCGTCGAGGATCCGCAGCGTGCCGTCGGCCAGCACCTGCAGGGGCGTGTGCCGGTTACCGATGTGCCAGGCGAGGCGGGCGGCGGCGGCGGCGGTTGCGGCGCGCACCTCGCACACCGCCTCGGCAGCGGCGCACACCCGGATGAAACCGCCGCCCTCGACGGCGAGGCCGTCGCCGTCGGCCATCCGCGTCGCGTGGTCGAGATCAAGCAGGAACGGCCGGCCGGCGTCGTCGGTCATCCGCAGGCGGCGGCGGTGGCGCTGATCAAAGGCGAGCGTCACCTCGCCGACCGCGGTCTCGGCCGGCCAACCCCCGGCGGCAACGACGGCGATGACGCGGCGCACGGTCAGAACAGGAAGTAGCGTTGGGCCATGGCGAGCTCCTTCGCCGGCTCGCAGGTGAGCAGTTCGCCGTCGGCGCGCACCTGGTAGGTCTCGGGATCGACCTCCATGGTCGGCGTCCAGCCGTTGTGGACCATGTCCCGCTTGCCGATCTTCCGGGTGCCTTCGACGGCGACCAACGGTTTGGCGAGGCCGAGGGCGCGGTCGATGCCGGAATCCAGCGCCGCCTTGGATACGAAGGTGACCGCGCTCATCGTCAGCGACCTGCCGAAGGCGGCGAACATCGGCCGGTAGTGCACCGGCTGCGGCGTCGGGATCGAGGCGTTGGGGTCGCCCATCGCCGCCGTCGCGATCGTCCCGCACTTCAGCACCAAGTCCGGCTTGACCCCGAAAAACATCGGCTTCCACAAAACCAGATCGGCGAGCTTGCCGACCTCCACCGAGCCGACCGCGCCGGCGATGCCGTGGGCCAGCGCAGGGTTGATGGTGTACTTGGCGACGTAGCGCCTGATCCTGAGGTTGTCGTTGCCTGGCGTCTCGCCGGCGAGCGGCCCGCGTTGCTTCTTCATCTTGTCGGCGGTCTGCCAGGTGCGGATGATGACCTCGCCGACCCGGCCCATCGCCTGGCTGTCGGACGCGATCATGCTGAAGGCGCCCAGGTCGTGCAGGATGTCTTCGGCGGCGATGGTCTCGCGCCGGATGCGGCTCTCGGCGAAGGCGACGTCCTCGGGAATCCGCGCATCGAGGTGATGGCAGACCATCAGCATGTCGAGGTGCTCGTCTAGGGTGTTGACCGTGTAGGGGCGGGTAGGGTTGGTCGACGACGGCAGCACGTTAATCTCGCCGCAGAGCTTGATGATGTCCGGCGCGTGGCCGCCGCCGGCGCCCTCGGTGTGGAAGGCGTGGATGGTGCGGCCCCGGAACGCGGCGATGGTGTCCTCGACGAAGCCGGACTCGTTCAGGGTGTCGGTGTGGATGGCGACCTGGACGTCGGTGCGGTCCGCGACTGCGAGGCAGGTGTCGATCGCGGAGGGCGTCGTTCCCCAGTCCTCGTGCAGCTTGAGGCCGCAGGCGCCGGCGGCTACCTGTTCGACCAACGCGCCGGGGCGCGAGGCGTTGCCCTTGCCGAAGAACCCGAGATTAACCGGCAGACCCTCGGCCGCCTGCAGCATGCGGCCGATGTGCCAGGGGCCGGGAGTGCAGGTGGTGGCGTTGGTGCCGTCGGCCGGTCCGGTGCCGCCGCCCAGCATGGTGGTGATCCCCGAACAGAGGGCTTCCTCCACCAGCTGCGGACAGATCCAGTGGATGTGGGCGTCGATGCCGCCGGCGGTGAGGATCCTTCCTTCGCCGGCGATCGCCTCGGTGCCCGGGCCGACGACGATGTCGACGCCCGGCTGGATGTCCGGGTTGCCGGCCTTGCCGATGGCGGCGATACGGCCGTCCCGGATCCCGACGTCGGCCTTGACGATGCCCCAGTGGTCGACGATCAGCGCGTTGGTGATGACGGTGTCGACGGCGCCGCCGGCGCGACCGACCTGGGACTGGCCCATGCCGTCGCGGATCACCTTGCCGCCGCCGAACTTGACCTCCTCGCCGTAGACGGTGCGATCCGCCTCGACCTCGAGGATCAGGTCGGTGTCGGCGAGCCGCACCCGGTCGCCGGTGGTCGGTCCGAACATCTGCGCGTAGGCCGCGCGGTCGATGGTGTAGGCCATCACTCGTCCTCCAGGGCGCCGCCGATCCGGGCGTTGAAGCCGTGCACCACCCGCAAGCCGGCATAGGCGACCAGCGCGACCTCGCGGCGCTGCCCCGGCTCGAAGCGGACCGCGGTGCCGGCGGGGATGTCGAGCCGGAACCCTCGCGCCTTGGCGCGATCGAACGCGAGCGCCGCGTTGGTTTCGAAGAAATGGTAGTGGGAGCCGACCTGGATCGGCCGGTCGCCGGTGTTGGCGACGGTCAGGGTAACGGTTTCGCGGCCGGCGTTGAGGGTGATCGTTCCCGCTGCCGGCAGGATATCTCCGGGTATCATGGCGCCCCTCGGATCAGCGGACCGGGTTGTGGACGGTGACCAGCTTGGTCCCGTCGGGAAAGGTGGCCTCGACCTGGATCTCGTGGATCATCTCGGCGATCCCGTCCATCACCTGGTCGCGACCGACGACGGTGGCGCCGTCGCGCATCAGCTCGGCGACCGAGCGGCCGTCGCGGGCGCCCTCGACGACGAAATCGCTGATTATCGCCACCGTTTCCGGATAATTGAGCTTCACCCCGCGAGCGAGGCGCCTGCGCGCCACTTCGGCGGCCATCGCGACCAGCAATTTGTCCTTTTCCCTAGGCGAAAGATGCACTGTGCTGCCTCCCTGGCATTCTACACCCACCAGATACGGGGAGCGCCGCGCTCAGTCCCCCGACGTGGTTGCGGAAGGCTGCCCAAACGCCGCCATAGCCCTTGCGCAGGCTGGCGCCGTCGCGCCCCAGCCAACGGACCACCAGCACGCCGTTGACCACGGTGGCCGCCGCTCTCACCTCCTCGCACTCGTGCGCGCGGATCAGGTCGCGGACCTCGTCGAGCCGCGCGCGGCCGTCGTCCCCGGCATAGAGCATTGTCGCGGTCGCCGCAAACCCGTCGAAGCAGGCGGGAGAGGCCAGCGGCGTGGCGAGATCGCCGGCCATGTGCAGGGCATCCATCCACACCGGTTGGCCGCCGCGGCGCACCTCCCAGGCGTCGCGAACCAGGCCGCGGCGCACCATCTCGCCGCTGGCGGTCCGCCCGAACACCAGCATTTCGCCGGCCAGCACCCGGCCGGTCGGCGCGACGTCGAGCACGGTCCTCCGCCGCAGGCGGGCGCCCTCGAACAGGATCGTTTCCTGGGGCAGCCACTCGAACCAGCCGCCGGCAGCCACCGTCAGCCGCACCTCGATGCGGCAATCGGCACCGAGCGACCGGTACACCTTCTCCGCCGCCTGCGCGGTGACCAGCACCCGGGCGCCCTGGTCGGCGACGACGTCGAGATCGAGGCGGTCGCCCCCGACCAGGCCGCCGCTGATCGTGACGACCACCGCCGTCGGCACACCGTCGTCCGGCCGCGGAAACAGCACCCTGAGCGGCGCCCGCTGATAGAGATCGGCGAGGCGGGTGCCGCCGTCGTCGCCAGACGTAAACCTAAGCGCGGCGACGCCGTGAACCTCGGCGGCCGCCGCGACTTCAGACCGCGATGCGGCCACGCACATCGGCCCCTTCCATGTCCGCGCCGCGCCCGGCGGCGACGATCTCGCCCCGGTCCATCACTGCGTAAGTGTCGGCCAACCGCTGCGCGAATTCGAAATACTGCTCGACCAGCAGTATCGCCATGTCGCCGCGCTCGACCAGCCGGCCGATGACGTGCTCGATATCCTTGATGATCGAAGGCTGGATGCCTTCGGTCGGCTCGTCGAGAACGAGCAGCCGCGGCCGGGTGACCAGCGCCCGGGCGATCGCCAACTGCTGCTGCTGGCCGCCGGAGAGATCGCCGCCGCGCCGCCCGAGCATGTCGCGCAGCACCGGAAACAGATCGAAAATTTCATCCGGGACGTGGCGGAGGCTCCTCGGCACCGCTGCGAACCCGGTGCGGAGGTTCTCCTCGACGGTCAAGAGCGGAAAGATCTCGCGCCCCTGCGGCACGTAGGCAATGCCGCGCCGGGCGCGCTCGTGCGGCGGAGTGCGCGTGATGTCGTCGTCCTCCCAAACGATGCGGCCCGCAGCAATCGGAGTGTGACCGACGATGGCGCGGAGCAGCGAGGTCTTGCCGACGCCGTTGCGCCCGAGCACGCAGGTCACCTTGCCCTTGAAGGCTCCGAGGCTGACGCGCCTGAGCGCCTGGCTGGTGCCGTAGAAGAGGTCGATGGCGTCGACGGTGAGCATGGCGAATCAGCG
>JADJXQ010000012.1 GCA_016710335.1 Rhodospirillales bacterium | reverse complement strand
GATACTTTTCCAATGTGCCTCCTGCTGCTTCCAACCGCTTCGCGAGCGGTGCGTACAGCGTGTAGCACTGCTCTTCGCCAAATATGGCTGCAAAGACCCGAACGTAACCTTGCTCGCGGTCGTTTACCAAACGCGCTGTTCTATTTGCGGCGCCCTCACAGTCTGTGAGCCTTTCCTTTAACCGCTCCAACGCGGTTGTCTCGTCAGCTATACGCTTCGCGACGGCTGAGAGTTTGCGTGCAGTATCCCTGTCGGCGGCTACCAACTTTTCCAGCCGTTCAATCTCTGCTTCGAGGATGGCAAGAGGGGTCTTGGCCGGGTTGGCTGTCGCCGTGAGGAACGCGCCGCCGTCATCGACAGGACTTGTAGGTGTCTCTCCCCTCCATAATCTTGCGCTCTTTTCGGCTTCCCCGGTTTTTGTGGCCAAGACGCTGTCTACGTCCCCGGAGAACTCGAGCAGAAAGCGATCCCAATCAGTCGGGTCGAGCGCGGTGCTCGGGTAGCGCTCCTTCATCGCCCGCAACGCTTCAGGCGCCAGGTTCTGCCTTTGATCCTGCACCTCGTGCTTGAGGCCGACGAGGGAAGCTTGTCGATTAGCGTAGTGCCTAAGATAACCGCGAACCTTCTCGGCCGCGCTCAAAAGCTCCTGGAGTCGCTCTCCGGTTTCGTTCTTCGTCTTTGGCAGAAGCTTCGTTCGATCGCCCTGGTAGCGGGAAATCTGTTTTTCCTTTTCGGCGATCTGCGCTTTCAAAGGAGCAACCTGCCTCGTCTTCTCCCTCTCAACGCCGATCTGGTCAGAGATATTGGCTAATGCCTTCTCCTCTCGGATTCGGGAATCGGAGAAGAGCCGAGCCCGAAGCTCAAGCAGCTCTCCGAAATCTACGGCTCCGTCGCGATCGAGCGACGGATGGGCCTCGAAGATAACTCGTTCGATTTCCCTGATCAGTGCAGGCATGCCTTCGATTGAGCAGAGTTCTTCGACAAATTGCTGGGAGAGGTAGCGAGTGCGGGAATAGGCGTCCGGCGACCGATTCTCCGGGGAATCTGGCGGGCGAGCTTTCGGTTCTTCGCCGCTCAACCATTTCACCGACACGCGCGCGCCCGATAGGTGTTCCCTGGCTCTGACAAGAAAGGATTGGCGCTTCTCTGATTCTACATAGGGGTCGCAGCCCGCCGCGATCATGTCCACGAGAGCAGTCTTACCCGATCCTCGAGCACCTAGGCGGCGACCAAACCTGGGTTCAGTCTCACGGCCGGAGTCTTGGCCCACGGAGCGCCCTCTAAAAGAACTGCGTCGATGATCTGTGAGGCAGCCGCCCACGAGGGAGGGGATGGACCGACATAGGCGCGCTCGGGTTCGATACATGCTTGGCGGAGTGCGTCAAAGGTTGGCATCCCCTTTATCCAGCAGAGCCGATCCTCCGCCGGCTTGCCGACGCGCGAGAGGTCGTGGGCATCACAGCCCCATAGGCACGGCTTCTGGCCACCATATCTCTCACGAAGATCGCCTACGCTTGCCTTTCCACTTCCAAGCCAAAATTCCCTCTGTTTCGGACTACTAGCGAAAATGGCGTGAGCCGCCTTTTCGATTTCCTCTCGCAGCGTCGTATCTGCGGCTTCCCTGACGCCCGATGTGCCGTCGGCATTTCCAGCGACTGCGATGAGGATGTTGTCGCGGGCCCATTCGATGGTCCCGTAGGCATCAAGGAGGTTCTTGAGAGAAACCTTGAACTGTGAGCAGCCGTGCCGCAGCGCGGCTTCGTCATTAACCTTAGTCGGATCTAACCGCCGCCCCAAGCGGACCAGTTCGCTTGGAGTGCAAGCGAACTCATCATTGCAAGCTCGGAACGTAAGCCGACCGAGAAATCGATTCAGTTCGGTAACGTGATCCGGGCCTTCTGGACTTGCGAGAAGGTGGATGTTGACGAAGTTGCCCTTGACGGTACCGGTGTCGAGGCGCAGTTCGATATTAGGGAACAGAAGATCGCATCCCTTGATCCGACCCTTATCCCTCTCCGCCTTCACCCGCTCATACGATCTGGTGATGCAATAGTCCGTGATGCCAATCGCTCGCAGCGGAGGTGAGACAGCCTCAAGTGCCTCAAGATAGAGATTCCAGCCATCCGACTGTGGATACTGGTCCGCTAGCACCGTACCGGGCGCGTGTATATGGGGCTCCCATCTATGCCACTCGGCGCCACGATTTCCGACTGCTATGACGTTACCATCCATGAATTGAATTTCGGTCGAATGAGCGTTTGTAACAAGCTTTCCAATTCACCGTGAGCGGTTCAGTTCCCTGAGGGTCGCGGCTTTGACATTGGTGCGGCTTTGGCAGTGATATCGAATGTTCGGCTTTAAGGCGCCGCAGGATTCTTATCAAAGCGCGGCTGATGGCCGCAATGGGTCAAAATCGCCACTAACGAACGGTTCCTAAAGACGTTCGCTCTCTGCCCCCAGGCAGCGGAGTCGTGGCCGCCCCCTGGTTCCGCGGCCATAAGCCGGGTTCAGCCCTCGCCGTGCTGAGCTGCTGTCCCCGAAAGCGGCCGGTTGCCGGCCGAGTCCAATCTTCCTTTGTGAGCATATGCAACAATGCCTCAGGCGATCCCTGACTGGGCAGCCGACTTTGTCGGCTTACCGTTCCGCGTCGGCGGCCGCGATCGGAGCGGTCTGGATTGCTGGGGGCTTCTGGTCGTCGTGCTGCAAGAGCGCTTCGGGCTCGACGTGCCGGTATTCGATGGCATCGACTTCGCCGGCGACCGCGACCGCGGTTCCATCGCGCAGTTCATGGCCGAGCACATGGACAACTGGATCGAAGTGCCGGTGGGCCAGGAACAACCCGGCGACGGCATCCTGCTGCGCATGATGGGCCACCCGGTCCATGTCGGCGTCGTGGTGGCGCGCGGATGGATGCTGCACATCGAACAGGGCATCGACGCCTGCCTCGAACGCTACGACGGGCCGCAGTGGCGCCGTCGTGTCATAGGGTTCTATCGGTACTATGTTGGCTGAGCTGCGGGTTGTCGCCTGCCCGCGGCGCGGCCGTTCTCGTCCGAGCGCATCGACCGCATGGTCTTCACCGGCGGCACGGTTGCCGAGATCCTCGCCGACGCCGGCATGGATCCGGTGCTCGCCGCCCATGCGCACGTGTGGATCGGCGACGGGGCGATGACGCGAGAGCCGGTGCCGGTGGCCCGGCAGCATTGGCACCGGGTGCGGCCGAAGCCGGGGACGGTGCTGACGGTGCGGGTGGTGCCGCGGGGTGGTGGCGGAGGCGGCGGTAAGAACCCGCTGCGGGCGGTCATGATGATCGCGGTCGCCGTGCTCGCCGTCTACACCGGCGGGCTGGCGGCCGGGCTGATGGGCTTTACCGCAGGCACGACCGGTTTTGCCGTGGCGTCGGCCGCCGTGGGCGCCGTGGTGACCGCCGTCGGTTCGCTGATCGTCAACGCCATCGCGCCGCCGCCGCGCCCGAAGCTGGGCGATCTGTCCCTGGGCGGGCCGCAGTCGCGCACCAGCCCGACCCTGTCCATCACCGGCACCCAGAACCGGACCAATCTTTACGGCCCGGTGCTGCGGGTTTACGGCCGCCACAAGGTGTTCCCGACGCTGGCGGCGCACCCCTACACCGAGGTGCAGGGCAGCGATCAGTATTTCCGGATGCTGTTCGATTTCGGCTACGGGCCGTTGCAGCTCTCCGACCTGCGCATCGGCACCGTGCCGCTCGATCAGTTCGAGGACGTCGAAACCGAGGTGCGCCAGGGGTTCGGCACCGACGCGCCGATCACCCTCTATTCCAACACCGTCCGCGAGGATCAGTATTCGCTGAAGCTCACCAACGCCGGCGGGCCGCAAGTCCTGGAGAGCCACGACGCCGCCGATGAGATCCTGCTCGACATCACCTTCCATGGGCTGGTGCGGTTCAACGACAAGGGCGGGCGGGCCAGCCGGTCCGTCACCATCCGCATCGAGTACCGCGCCGCCGGCACCGGGGATCCGTGGACCCTGTTCGGTGAGCGCACCTACACCGCGGCGACCGAGCAGATGGTGCGGAAGGGTGAGCGGATCAAACCGGCAACGGCGGGGCGCTACGAGCTGCGGTTCACGCGGCTGACCGCCGACAACACCTCGACGTCGATCCGCGACGACTCCTACGTCACCGCGGTGCGCAGCGTCGAATACACCCAGCCGGTGACCGCCACCGGCCGCTGCATGGTGGCGATGCGCATCAAGGCGACCGACCAGCTGAACGGCGTCGTCGACCAGTTCTCAGGCGTCGCCGAGGCGCTGCTGCCGGTGTGGGACGGTAACGCCTGGACCGCGCCGCAGGCGACCCGGCATCCGGCGTGGGCCTATTGCGACGTGCTGCGCGGTGACGCCAACCGCCGGCCGGTCGCCGACGAGCGCCTCGATCTGGACGCGTTCAAGGCCTGGGCCGATGCCCGGCCCGACGACACGTTCGATGCGGTCATCGACTACCAGACCACGGTGTTCGAGCTGCTGCGCGACATCGCCGCCGGCGGCCGCGCCGCGTTCGGCATGCGCGACGGCAGGTTCTCGGTGGTGCGCGACGTGCCGCAGACGGTGCCGGTGCAGCACTTCACGCCGAGGAACGCCACCGGCTTTCGCGGCCTCAAGACGTTCGTGCAGCAGCCGCACGCGCTCAAGGTCCGGTTCATCAACCCCGACCGCGAGTGGGGCCAGGACGAGCGCATCGTCTACGCCGACGGCTATGACGAGACCAGTGCCACCCGGTTCGAGACCCTGGAGCTGTTCGGCTGCACCGACGCCGATCTCGCCTGGAAACACGGCCGCTACCATCTGGCGGTGAGCGAGCTCAGGCCCGAGACCTACGAGCTGTCTTGTGACATCGACCATCTGGTGTGCACCGCCGGCGACCTGGTCAAGGTCAGCCACGACGTGCCGCTGTGGGGCGGCGGTTGGGCTCGGGTGCGCTCGGTGGCCACCGACGGCAATGGTGACGCCGTGTCGGTTACGTTAGACGATGGGGTCGCCATGGCGGCCGACAAGAGCTACGCGGTTCGGTTCCGGTTGGCCACGGGCGGCTCGACGGTGGCCTCGGTGCTGACCCAGAGCGGCGAGACCGCGACCGTCGCCTTTGTTACGCCGATCCCGGCGGCGACCATGCCGGCGGCCGGCGATCTCGCCATGTTCGGCGAGGCCGAGCGCGAGAGTGTTGATCTCCTCGTGAAGTCGATCCGCCACGCCGGCGACTTCCGCGCCACGCTGACGCTGGTGGACGCGGCGCCGGCGGTGCACGACGCCGACACCGGGCCGATCCCGGCGTACGACCCGCAGATCACCGTGCCGGCGCCGGTGGCATACCAGCAGCCGGCCAGGCCGGTGATCGAGGCCGTCGACAGCGGCAGCGAGGCGTTGACCATCGACGCCAGTGGTCAGGTGCAGTCACGAGTACGAGTCACGTTGGCGCCGCAGACGACGGCGCTGACGCCGGCGACATCCATCCAGGCGCAGTACCGCCGCGACGACTCCGAGGAGGCGTGGACGCTGGCATCGCCGGCGCCGGCCGATGCGCGATCGATCCTGTTGGGGCCGGTGGACGACGGCGTCGCCTACACCATCCGCCTTCGGGCGGTGAGCGCCAGCGGGCGCGCCTCCGCATGGGCCAGCGTTGCACACACCGTGGTCGGCAAGACCGAGCCGCCAGCCGATGTCACCGGGTTCGTGGTCAACGTGCTGAGCGATGCCGCGCATCTCGCCTGGGATGCGGTCGCCGATCTCGATCTCTCGCACTACCGCATCAAGTTCACGCCGGCGACCAGCGGCGCCGTGTGGTCGGGCGCGCTCGACCTGGTGGCGCGCATCGCCAAGCCGGCGACGAGCGCGGTGGTGCCGGCGATGGCCGGCACGTACCTGATCAAGGCGGTGGACATCGGCGGCCAACGAGAGCGCCGGCGCCACCCAGATCGTCATCACGTCGAGCGCCATCGTCGGCCGCAACGTGGTCGAGACCGTCACCGAGCATCCGGCGTTCGCCGGCACCAGGACCGACTGCGTGGTCGACGCCGGTGACCTCATCCTCGACTCCGACGCTGGCGGCGTGCTGCCCGAGGGCACGTACGACTTCGCCAACGCCGTCGACCTCGGCGCCGTCTACACCAGCCGCATCACCGGCCGGATCAAGGTGCTGGGCGAGAACGTCGACAACCTGGTCAAGCACTGGGCGCGCCTGGCCGACGTCGAGAACCTCTCGGGCGCCGAGCCGGGGCAGTACAACGCCTGGCTGGAGCTGCGCACCACCGACGACGACCCGGCCGGCACGCCCACATGGAGCGCCTGGCGCCCGTTGGTGATCGGCGACGTCACCGCCCGCGCCTACGAGTTCCGCGCGCAGCTGCGCTCCACCAGCACCGCGGTCACCCCGCGCATCGACGAGCTGTCGGCGACCGTCGACATGCCGGACCGCACCGACGGCGCGCACGACGTCGCATGCCCGGCGGGCGGCGTCGCCATCGCCTTCTCGCCGGCGTTCCGCGCCACCCCGGCGATCGCGGTCTCGGGCCAGGACATGGCCACCGGCGACGTGGTCGAGGTGACCGGCCAGTCGGCGGGCGGCTTCACGGTCCGGTTCAAGAACTCGGCCGGTGCCGGCGTCGCCCGCACCTTCGACTGGGTGGCGCGCGGCTACGGGCATCAGCAGGCAGCGTAGGGAAGCACCATGAGTCAGACCAACCCCAAGGCGTTCATCGACACCGAGAGCGGAACGCAGCTGGTTCAGCGCCTCAACAGCGCGTTCGCCGCGGTGCTGTCGGGACACAAGGGGGCGTCGCCGCCCGCGTACGCCGAGGCCGGCATGGCGTGGATCGACGACAGCGCCACGCCGTGGCTCGTGAAGCGCTACGACGGCGCCGACTGGATCGTCGAAGGCGCCATCGATCCGGTGGCCAACACCTATCAGCCGTACAACGGCGGTGTCGCGTTCGGCTCGATGGCCGGGCAGAACGCCAGCAACGTCGCCATCACCGGCGGTAGCATCCAGGGCATCACACCGCTGGCGATCGCCGCCGGCGGCACCGGTGCCAATTCTGCAGCCGGTGCGCGCGCTGCGATCGGCCTGGCGACCGGCACCGATCCCACGGATGTGCCGACCGTCGCCGACGCCGACACGCTCTACGTTGCGCAAGGCGCGCATACGATCTGGCTGCCGGCGGCGGCGTTCCAGCCGTGGTCGAACGCGCCGTGCGGCCACCATGCCGCCTACGGCGGGCAGTTCGACGGCTGGCGCGGGCTGCCGTTCGATGCCGCCGCCGCCGAGGGCGCCATCAGTCAGATCGCCATGCCGAAGTCATGGGACGAAGGCACGCTGACGTTCCAGATCGTCTGGGCCGCGGGCGCCGCTGGTAGCGGCGACGTGGCGTGGCAGGTCTACGCGACAGCGCAAGGCGATGGCGACGGGGCGCCGAGCGGCGTGGGGCCTCGACGGACTTGCGCTCACCGATGGCGCCGGCGGCAAAGCGTCACCTGCATCTCGCCGGCGGCGGCGGGCCGGTGGGCGGTGTCGCCGACGGCGATCTGCTCAACATCCTGGTGTATCGCAATGCCGGCGACGCCACCGACACGTTTGCCGGCGACGCGGTGCTGAAGGGGCTGCGGGTGCTCTACACCGTCGCTGCCAAGGACGACGCCTGATGCTGGCGGTCAACGCGCTGGCCGGCTTCGGCGCCGGCGGCGGCTTCCGCGCCGATGTGGTGATCAGCGGTACCTCGACCAACTTCGATCTCGGCGCGCACCTGCAGGCCTACCATGCCTGGGACGGCGCCGAGCCGGCCGAGGTCGCCTTGACCGTCACTGGCGGCTCGCTTCTCAACGCTTCTTCGCCCGGCTATCCGGCCTGCACCATCGCGCTGCCGGCGGGCAGCCGGGTGACACTGATCAACCACGGCTCGATCATCGGCCGCGGCGGCAACGGCGGCGCTGCCGGCCAAGGACAAAGCGGCAGTACGGACGGCAGCGGCGGCGCCGGTGGCGGCACCGCGATCTCGGTCAACTGCCCGATCACCATCGACAACCAGGGCCTGATCGCCGGGGGCGGCGGTGGCGGCGGCGGCGGTGATGGCGACTATGATCAGTGGTACGCCGGCGAGGAATGGTGGTCGGTCAGCGCCGGCGGCGGTGGCGGTGGTGGCGGTGCCGGATTGAGCGCTGGTGGCGCTGTCGGCAGCGGCACCGTGCCAGGCAGCGCGGGGACGGGCGGCAATCAGACATCATCGGGCGGCGGTGGTGCCGGCGGCAGCGACGTGGATGGCCTGCAGACCGCCAGCGGCGGCTCCGGCGGTAACGGCGGCGCACTCGGCAGTGGCGGATCAGCTGGCGGCAACGGCGGCGGCTCGGGCGGCGCGGCCGGCAAGTATCTGGTCGGCGCCAGTCACGTGACCTGGATCACCGTCGGCGATGTGAGAGGACCATCGGCATGAAATACGCGGTCGTGTTCGGCGGCGAGGTGCGCCGCTTCTACCATGCGGCGCGCGCGCTGGAGGCGCACGAGATCAAGCACCACCAGGGCAAGCCGGTGCTGCGGCCGGTGCGTGTCGATGACGTCGAGCCCGGCTACGATCCCGGCATCTTCGAGCGGCACGGGCCGGAGTTCACCGTCGGCGCCGACGAGGTGGTCGAGCGCTACCGGCTGCGGTTCCGCGTCGACGCCCGCGACGGCATGGCAGCACGGGTCGACGCACGCGCCGAGGCCGAGCGTGCCCGGGTGGTGGCGGTGCTCGCCGGCGAGACCATTGAGCTTCAGGAGACGCTGCGCGAGGCGGAAGCGGTCAAGGCGCTGCCGCCGGATGCCATCATCGATCCGGCCGACTATCCGTTCCTCGAGGCGGACGTCGGCGTGACCGTTAACCCGGCCACCGATGCGCCAGTACAGACCATCCGCGAGGCGGCACAGTTCATGCTCACCCGGCGCGATGCGTGGCGGCGGCGGGTGGCGCGGTTGCGGAAGCGGCGGCTCGCTGCGCTGCGGCAGGTCCGCGATGCCGCCACCGATCTCGAGGCGTGGAACGCGCTGAAGGCCGCCGACTGGTCGTGACCATCCTGGTGATGCTGTCGGGCGGGCTCGACTCGACGGCCTGCCTCGTCTGGGCGCTCACCGAGACCGACGAGCCGGTGCACGTCCATCACATGCACCTCGTCAACTGGGAGCGCCGGCACGAGGTCGAGGCGGAGGCCTGCCGGCGGATCGTTGCCTACTGCCGCCAGGCCTACCGCGACTTCGAGACGTCCGAGCTGACGCTGGACTTCGTGGGCATGCCCGGCATCCCGGCCGACATGCTGTGCGTCTGCTTCGCCGCCGGGCAGCTCGTTGGCCAGCGCCCCGACATCGTCCGCCTGCTGATCGGCGTCTGCCGCGAGGAGGGGCAGTGGTGGCAGCGCTGGCGCCACATCGTCCGCATGATCGAGGGCGCGGCGTGGCCACGACCGGCGCCCGAGCTGCTGCTGCCGTTCCTCGATCGCACCAAGTCGGAAGAGATGGCTTACCTCCCACCGGCGCTGCGGTCGCTGGTGTGGTCGTGCCGCCGGCCGGTGCGAACGGAGAACGGGTTTGTGCCGTGCGGCAGCTGCAAGGCGTGCCAGTTCCGGAATATCGAAAATTGAGGAAAGTCCGATGAGTCCGGAAGAAACCAACATCGCTGTGCGCGCACTGCAGAACGACGTCTCCGAAGTCAAGGCGATCCTGAACAACGGCCTGCGGTCGATGGTGCACGATCAGCGCGCCGAACTCGCATCCTTGAAAGCCGACGTCCAGACCATCCGCGACGCGGTGACCAGTCATGTCGCCAAGGAAGATGTCATATACGAGATTTTCAAGCGGGTGATGAACACCGGCGTCGCCATCACCGGGGCGCTGATCCTGATCCTGCTCTCCATCATCGGCTACCTGTTGGTCAATCCCGTCAGCCTCGCAGTCTAACGACCGCGGATGACCGCTTTCGGCGGTCGCGCATTCCCTTTCTTTCCCCACCGTTAACGGAGGCACACCATGCTCACGCTGTTGGGCTCGCTGCTCGGATTCGTCACCAGTGCGTTCCCGGATCTGCTTGCGTTGATCCGCGACTGGCAGGACCGCCGGCACGAGCTCGCCATCCTCGACCGCCAGATGGAGCAGATGCGGCTCGGCCACCAACAGCGGCTCGAGGAGATCCACGTCCAGGCCGACGTCACCGAGAGCCAAGCGCTGTACCGCCACGACATGCAGCCGTCCGGCGTCAGGTGGGTCGACGGATTGCGGGCATCGGTGCGGCCGATAGTCACCTACGCGTTCTTCCTGTTGTTCGCCGGGGTCAAGGGCTCGGCGCTCTACGTGCTGATCGCTGTCGAGGGGTTCGTGCTGGCGGAGGCATTGCCGCAGATCTGGGACGGCGAGACGCAGGCGCTGTGGGCAGCCGTAGTTTCTTTTTGGTTTGGCAGCCGCAGCCTCGCCAAGATCCGTCAAGGACAGTGAGCGATGAGCACCAACCGAGTTGGTCGCCCACCTGTGCCCCTACAAGAACGTTTCTGGCGCAAGGTCGAAATGTCCGGTCGTGATCAATGTTGGCTCTGGCTGGGTGCCAAAGATCTCGATGGATACGGCTTCGTAAAGCAGAAGGACGGAGCACAGCTACGCGCCCACCGTGTCTCATATGAGCTCCATCATGGCCCGATCCCGCTGAACCTGTACGTGTGTCACACCTGCGACAATCCGTCTTGCGTCAACCCGGACCATCTGTTCGCAGGAACGCCGAAAGCCAACTCTGACGACAAGGCCCGCAAAGGCCGATCATCGCGTCTGAATGGTAGCGAGAACCCGATGTCGAAGCTTGTCGCGGCCGATGTTCGCGCGATCCGATCGGACCGTCGGCCCAAGCGAACCATAGCAGCCCGTTACGGGGTTTCAGTCTCTCATGTTCGGGACATCCAGAAGGGCCGACGATGGAGCCACCTATGCGCCATGTAACCAACCAAGGTCTCGATCTCATCAAGCGGTTTGAGGGTTTCAGCGCGACGATCTACCGATGCGCCGGAGGCTGGCCAACCATTGGCTTTGGCCACGTAGTCCGTGATGGTGAACAGGAGCGCTTCGTTGGTGGCATCGGCGAGACCGAGGCGGAGGATCTGCTTATCCAAGACGTTGGCACCGCCGAACGGGCGGTGCTGCGGCTGATCCGGGTTCCGCTCACGGATGGTCAGTTCAATGCTTTGGTGTCGTTCACGTACAATCTGGGCGCCGGGAGCCTCCAGCGATCGACCCTGCGCCGCAAGGTCAACCGCAAGGAGCACGGCGCGGTGCCTGCCGAGTTCAGGCGGTGGGTGTTCGCGGGTGGACGGAAGCTCAAGGGGCTGATACGACGGAGGGAGGCGGAGGCGGCGCTCTACGCGTCCGGCTGGTCTTTCTTTTCCTGCCGATAGACCATAGCCTCTGGCAAACCGTTTCCGCTTAATACATCGCGTCCAGTGTCTGGACTCTCCAGCCTGTTCGCCGTCGCTGATAGATTCATCCTATTTGCTGCATCAACCTGGCAGCGACTGCCCGCGTTCCAGAACGTGCCTGAGATGCTCTGGTACATCTTCTTCACCGTCATCGGCTTCTAGTTCGGCACCAAGATGATCGAGAAGGCGCCGCACCGCATGCAGGGCCCGAGCGCCGAGGACGTGAAACGCATCCACGACGTGGAGGCCGAGCGACGGTACCAGGAGATGGCGGATGCCTCGAAGCCGCTTACGAACGCCGGCATCGTGGAATGGAACAGGCGGCGGGAATGGGGCGGTTAGAGACCGACAAGTCAGTCGATTGAAGCGTCAGCGGACAGGGCAATTGCGCCGCGCATCCTGCTCAGGACCTTATCCTCACCGACAATAACCAGATGAGTCCGTGCCCGAGACAGCGCGACATAAGGTAGTTCCTTGTCGACAACGGTGTCCGGCGTCGCCGCGATAACCACGACCGGGCGCTCAAGACCTTTGAAGCGCCTGATGCTGTCCACAACAATCCGATCTTCGGAGTGTTCGTCACAGCGTACCGCGCGAAAATTGCCCAGCCGGTTGTCTGATGCAATTCGTTCAATTGCTTTTTCAGTGCCGACGAGGACCGCAATGTCTCCAGGCGGTACATGTTCGAGTGAATCCAGTTGCGCAACGCAGTCGGAAATTCGCTGCGCCAGGTCGTCCGGCGTGTCCGCCTTGATCCATCGGACCTCGACCCCTTCCGGTCCGACGGCCTCGATTCCATGGCCCGAGTAATGCTGCCGCACAAGCTCATGGATGCGCCGTGTGTTGCGCAAGTTCAGCGTGAGGCGGATCGGGACCAGATCAACGTCTTCGGGCAGCTTGATCGCGCTTGCGTATACGCGCTGGTTGTTGTCGTAAAATATCCGGAACACCCCGCCAGGGGTGAGCCCCGACTCGATCGCTGTCCACCACAGCGGCAGAAAATCCTGCCCCTCATCGACGATGATCGCATCGTATCTCTCGTCCGGCAGCCGTTCGAATGCCTGCATCAGGAGTTCGGGAAAGATGTCCTCGAAGAGCTGCGTCTCCGAGACGCCCTCCGGATGCGGGATGCCCGCGCGGCGCGTCATGTCCGCGCACAGCTCGTGGAAGGTCATCGCCGTCACCGCAGGGCCACCCTTGAGGCGGCGGCGGGTTTCGGTTGCAAGCCCCCGGTTGTAGCAGACGAACAACGTGCGGGCTACGCCTTCCGCGCAGCGGCCGGCTTCCTCCAACGCCAGCACCGTCTTGCCGGTGCCCGCTCCGCCGCTGATCGCAATGCGCGGAACGGCTTCGATCGCACGCAGAATGTGAAACTGTTGCTGTGTCAGAACCTGAAGCGCGGCATCGTCACGCGACAGCAATGCGCCGAGAGGCGTTCGAAGTTGAAACGGCTTCGCGAGGATTTTTTCGAGCGCCTGAAGGCCGTCAGGCTCCAGTTCCCTGGTCCGCCCTTCATCCGGCGGCGCATCGCCGAACCGCTCCAGTATCCAGTCCCGGAACCCGTCTTCGAACCGTTCGGTGAAGCAGAATATCCGTCGCGGCATGTCCGCGCCGAGATCGCCCGGCGGAGCGGACGAGTGGGGCAGCACGACCCCGTGTCGCGCGCGGATGCGCCGCGTTTTCCAGTGCGGAGATGCGTTCAGCTTCTTCAGCAATTCGTGCTTTGCGCTTCTGGCTTGGCGCACCGAATTCTTGATGCTGTGCGTCACCTTCCAGCGGTCGCGGCTTGTCCATTGATCGGTGCGCGGATCGTAGGCGACCGCGCCGCCTTTCACCTCAAGCGTGAGCATGCCCATTTCGGCGTGCGCGACGATGAAATCGCATTCACCGTCGATTTCCTCGCCGTCCGGTTTCAGCCCGAGCCAGGGCCGTGAGTAAAAGACCACGAAGGCGTCGTCCAGCACCGCCTCCAGCCGTCTGAACACCTCGCATTCAGTGCTGCGCAGCATGTTGCCCGTGACATCGGGCGACAGTATTCTGGGCCACATCATCGCCATGTCACGCCCTCTGGATCAGCGGCGCGAAGTACCCGACATCGGGGGCGTCCGGCATACCGACGAGCGCGGCCCGGTCCAGGAAACCGGTTGTATTCCTCGCAGGCGGTCTCCGGAGCGAGCACGCAGGCATGACAGGCCGCAAGAGACAGGCCGTCGGCTCCGGCGATCATGCCCTCGATGCACAACGGGTCGGAGGAACACCACTCCATCGCCCGGATCGCCGCCTCGACGGCCCGTTCGATGCGATGGGCTTCGCCCTGGCGTTGCAGACCGCCAAGCGTGCCGTCTGAATCCGAGGTGGCGGTATAGATCAGCAGTCCCGCCATGCCGTCCGTCCCGTCGCTCACATACAGGCGTTCGCGCAGGGCGGCCGTCGAATAGCCGCATTCCAGCGTGAGCTGGCGCATGAGCGCATGCGCGAAACTGTGTGCGAGCAGGTAGCGCGGGGATATGCGCCAGGCCGGGT
The DNA here is from genome assembly GCA_016710335.1 of Rhodospirillales bacterium. NCBI lineage: Bacteria > Pseudomonadati > Pseudomonadota > Alphaproteobacteria > Rhodospirillales > Rhodospirillales bacterium. The sequence continues at coordinate 22,684 of JADJXQ010000012.1, read as the reverse complement.
CGCCTTCGCCGTAGCGCCGATGCCATTCGATCCGCCAAGCGTCATCGACGCTTCTGGCGCGCGCAGCCACATCGCTCCGCGATTCCCAGATCCGGAGGGTGTCATGATTGAAGGCGAGGAATATGCCTTCGCCCCGCACCTCGACCGCCGGAAGCCAGCCGGCATCGCCGACGGAAATTGCCGCGATGTCAGGACTGTCTTCATCCCCCGGCGGGTTGATCCGTGTGAAGCCTTTCAGGGCGCGCACCTCGCGCAACCGCACGACGCGGACCACCCGGCTGAGGAACGGCCGCAGGCGCTCGGGTACAGGCACGCTGCGCACCTCGAATTCACGCGCGTCCCTGTCGCGGGTGTCCGTGCCCGAGACGAACTGCCGGTATTCTTCCTGCCTGATATTAAGGATGGCGTCGTCATTGAACCTCGTCAGACGCTCTTCGACGTGCCGCGCCAGTTCCTCCGGGCTGAGACCCAGTTCCCGCAAAACGGGCGCAAGGTCGCCTTCGGCCAGCATGCTGATGAAGAACGCGCGCTTTTCCGGTTCGGCATTGACAATCGGGGTCCAGTAGATCCCGAGCGCTTCCTGTATCGCGTCCGACCACGGCGGAATGCTGAGCGCAGACTCAATCACCGGGAAGTAGAGGTTCGATGCGCCGCGCTGCAATGCGCGCGGTTCGCAGTCGCATGATTTGGCCGGGGCGGCAAGCCAGGGTCGCCGCCCGCGGCACCGGAAGCCGCGCCATGTCTGGGCGCTGAACACGCCGTCCATCGAGCGCCGCGCCTTGCATTCGCGGCAGCTCAGAATCAGTCCAGCGAGGCCCGGACGTTCCGATCTGAGATACAGATCGGCCCGTTCCTTCTTCTTGCAGTCGGCCTTGTGCCCGACCCAGATATGCCACGGAAAATCGTCCAGATGGCCCTTGGGACAGGCCATCACGAAGCGGATCGGCACCGCGAATATCTTGCGTTGGCCAGGCGCCTTGCGCGTACAGCTCGCGCAGTATCGGTAGGCGCGGCCCGGGTCCTGCGACCAGCGGCCCGCCGGGGCGAGCCGATCGCACTGCGGGCATTGCAGCCATTCCGGGAACCGGGCCGCGACGAGCGTGCGGCTGTCGGGATTGCCCTGATCGTCACGCCAGTTCTCATCGACGACGGGCGGCAAACGGAATCCGGCCACCGAGAGCTTTCTCTGCAAGCGCGGTTCCGTAATTCTCTGCGGATTGGCCAGTCCGGCCGGCGGAAAGGACCTGTCCCACTCTTCGAGCCCCGCCGCGACGGCGGAGACGGGCGCGCCGTCGGCGCGGAAGTCCACGACGGAGCCCGGCCCGAAGGTCATGACGGCGGCGCTTCTGCGCAATTCTCCCAGCCGGTTATTCGCCATCGCCGTTCCCCCCGGATGTTCTTTCGCGCAGCCATTCGGCGAGCCGGTATCGCGTCGAAGCCTCGACGCTGCGCATGTTGTTCAGCGTCGGCCATGCTTCGCCCGGCAGTCTGCCCATCGCCCGCATCGTTGCGGCCCGTTCCGCATCCTGGAGCAGTGAGTTGCGGACCTGGCGCGCCCACCAGTAGCTCCGGGGAGCGCGGAACTCCCAGGTGTCGAGACAGCGCCCAGCTCCATCCGGACGGCGGTTTCCTGCGGATCAATCGCCGCCGCGCGCCCGACGATGTCGTTTATCAGGTCTTTTGCGGCATCGATTGTAGCGTCGTCGAGCACAGGCCGGTCGATCATGCCGGGGGCCAGATGGCGCACCAGCGCCACCAGAACGGCGTGCAGCGCGCGGTCACGTGCCCGCGACGCGAAAGGCGTCACGCTCGTCGGCTCGACATCCCGATACAGCGTTTCATGCCAGGTCGGAAAGCTTTCGAAATGCGATCGGTCGCGGGCCTTGGCATTATTGAGCACGGCGACGACGAGGCCCGGCACATCGCCGCGCCCGACGCGGCTCGTGGCCTGGATGTATTCGGCGATGCCCTTCGGCTGGCCGTTCACCAGCATCAGGCCGAGGCGGGGAATATCGACGCCGACGCTCAGCATGTTCGTTGCAAGGACGACATCGAGCGCGCCCTGGGCGGCGGCGCGGATTGCCAGCCGGTCCAGCATGTCCCGGACTTCGGCTTGCGTCCGCCTTGAGGTCAGTTCTTCTATGAATTCGGGATGACGCGCAGCCTCGCCGCGCCGCTGCGCCAGCAGCGCAAGGCTGTCGTTCACGTCATCCTGCATGAGGACGAGCGCGCCGCCCAGCTCGCGCAGGGAGTTGAAATACGACACCAGCGTCCAGTACGGATCGCGGGCCTCGTCATCCGACGTGCCGCCGAAGGCCGACTGGAGCAGCGATGCGGCCACGGCCTGGAGCGTGAATTTCGCCGACCGGCCCGCCGTCGTGACTCCGGCACAGACGCGGCCGGGGGCGTCCCGGTCCACGACGGCGAAGGCGGAGTCCGAGGCGTCCAGACACGACGGCGGGAACTGCGCCGTCTCGCGGTCGAACAGAGCGGCCACCTGTTCGGATGCGCGCCGGATAGTAGCCGTGGAACCGATGATTTTCGGACGCGCGCCGCCCGACGCGAACATGCGGTCGATCGCGACTTCGTAGAGCCCCGCGACCGTACCGAGCGGGCCGGAGATGAGATGCAGCTCGTCCTGGAGAATGAGATCGGGCGGCCTGCCGGTATTCAGGCCGAACAGCCCGTTGATTTCCTTGCGTCGGACGATCTGCGCGAATTTGTCGATCGTGCCGATCAGCAGAGTCGGCCGTATCCGGTACACATCCTCGTCCACCGTCCAGACCGGCAGAGGCGTGTCGGGATCGAACAGCAGACAGTCTTCATTCTCGCAGTGGACGTGAATGGCGTCGGCCTGTTCGTCATGCGCCCAGCTCAGGGCATTCCGGCAAGCCGGACACTGCGTGAGCTGTTTTGGTGTCGGCTGGTCCGGCGCGCCGCCAAGCGCGGCGGCTGCGGCGCTCACCCGGTTTGGCACCGCATCGCCGCCGACCCAGAGACCGATCGAGAAGGGCGTGTCGCCCAGTTCGCGGCGGGAGACTTCCGCTTCGCGGACGCGCCCGCGACGGATGGCCTCGCAGGCGAGCAGGACAGAGGCCGCGCGCGCAAACTGCTGCGTTGTCAGCAGCCGCAGCGTGTAGCGCATGATCGCGGCGACGCCGTCTCCCGCATCGGGATCGCCCCCGGGTGACACCCGCCTGTAGAAGGCGAGGAATGCGATCAGCGCGAGATACGCTTCCGTCTTGCCGCCGCCCGTCGGAAACCAGAGCAGGTCCATGATCCGGCGTTCGGGGTGTTCGCGGTCGGCCACGGACGCCGCGGCGAGAAGAATGAAACCGAGCTGGAAAGGTCGCCATTCCAGCGGGCCGCGCCCTCTTTTCTCAGGATCCCACTCGTGCTGCATGTCCATCGCGAGATTGGCCAGACGAAAGGCGCGCGACATTGCGGCGTCGCCCGCTATCCGCGCTGCGCCTCCGGCCATCCGGGTATGGACTTCCCGGCAGATCGCGATGTTTCTTGCCGCCTGCTCGCGGAACTCTTCGGGAAGCGCAGACACTTCGACTTCCCTGTCCGCGATCCATTTCTCGTAGGCCGCGGGGAGCTGCTGAAGCGCCTCCCCGAATTCTTCCGGCGCGGCCGTCGCGAGCCAGCGGACCGACAGCGGTTTGAGCCTTCCATCCGTGCGCAGCGCGTCGAAGACGGCGTGACCAGCCGCGCTGGTTGCGGGAACGGTCGCAGTGGGAATCCAGCTTGTGGCGACCATGCCGGCTGTTCCCGGATCGCCCCCTGCTTCCCATTCGACCGAACAGGTATGCCCCGTCGCGAATTCGTGGGCGTCGCGGTACAGCAGCGCCGCGGAACGGTCGTCGTCATCGAGCACCGCGCGCCGCGACGGCCGCGCGACAAGCACGGTGCCGGATCGGGGGTGGATTTCGACGCGCGTCTGGAACAGTGTCAGCCGTTCGATTCCCTCCCGGCCTTCGTCTTCATCGGGCTCCGCCTGGTTCAGTAGCGTGATCGTGGCGAGCGTCCCGCCCGACCACGGCGCGGTGCGTATATGCAGTCTCACGCCCGGCGGCGCGCCGCGCGGTTCGAGATCGACAAACCGCGATCCGCTTTCAAGCATGACGCTCTCTACGGGATGTCATGCGCCCGGCGTTGCCATGCCGTGCGTCGGCGCGCACGGCCGCCGCCGTCCTTTCTCTACTTCCGATCCAGTGACGGGCTCGTAGATCGCGAACCTGACCGTCACATCCAGTTCGGCGTTGCCTTCCGCCGCGCGCGCGGCAAAGGAGACGCCCGCCGAGCAGGGACGAACGAGCCCGGCCAGCGAGACTTCCTCTTCCTCGCCGCCGCCGTCCGTTTCGCTTTCCCCCGCGCCGGACAGACCGAGACGTTCGTCTTCTTCCGCGCCCATGCGGGTTTCGCGCGGCCAGAGAATGCCTGTCAGGTACACGTCCGAGGGACGCGCCGTCAGGACTTCGTCCTCCGCATACGGTCCCACCAGGTCGCATCTCAGTCGGTCGAGAAGAATGTCACGCATGTCACCGCCCTCTTCGTCCGCGTGAGTACGGGAAGTACGCCGTGCTGTATCCTAGCACCAGCGGCGCCAGCATGATTCCGCTGCTTCGCCACGGCTCGTGCAGCGTCTCGCTCCCCGGCGCATCCGGCGGCAGGACGATGCTGCGCACCCCGCGCACATGCAGATGCCGGATCGTGTCGGGCGGCCGCCTCCGGCCGCCGCCGAGCTTCGCCTGAATGGCGTTTCCGACCGTGAACAGGTCGGCGTTGACGCCCTGCGACAGGACGGCGAGACACTGTCCCTGTCCGTCCTCCTTCAGGCGGTAAACGAACCCGGCGTCGCGATCGCTGTCGGCGACGAGCGATACGGATTCATCTGCGAAGCTGCGAATCCGAGTCTGGGCGGCGCGCACCGCGGCGGGGCCTGCGAAGAAACGCCGCCCCGCCAAGCCCTCGGCCTCGATGTCGTTGTCGTGGCCGATCTCGAACTGGGCGCGCGGCCGGTTGTCTTTTATCTGAGGGCAATACGCCCGCCCGGAGGCCTCTACGCGTCCGGCGAACTGCCGCCAGCCGCGGCCGATCAGCAGCCGAGACCGTCCGCGCGTCGCGCCGACGAACACGACCCGCGCTTCTTCGTCCTGGTCCACATCCTTGCCGTGCGTGTCCGATAACATCAGGTGCACGGTGTCGGCTTCGCGCCCTTTCGATGCGTGAATCGTGCCAACGATCGGGCCGCGGAGGCCCAGTTCGGCATGGCACAGTTCCGCCGGTGGCTGTTTGCGCCCGAGACGCTGCCGCAGCAGCCGCATTTCCACGACGGTTTGCGTGCGCCCCGCGATGCGAACCAGATGCGCCCATGCTTCATCGAGCTCGTTTGTCGCGAGGGCGGTGCCGCGCACTCTGCCGGCCCAGAGCTTCATGAACCGGTCCCGGCTCAAATCCGCATCCGTGTGTTCGGACAGCGCGGCACCGATCCACGGCGTGAGACACACCGGCAGCCCCGACATCCGCACCCGGTGCGGAATGCCGTTCTGCGTCAGCATCGAGGTTGTCAGCAGTACGTCGCAGCGCCTGCGATACAGGATGAACGCGTCCTCAAGCTCGGCCAGCGCCGCATCGTCAACATTCGGCGCTTCGCCGTGCGCGAGCCTGATGACCTCGTCCTTGATTTCGGTGAGCTTGTCGCCGTTCTCACCCGCAGCGGTCAGCACCTTGCGCCGCGTATCCGAGAATATCGTCAGCAGTTGCGGCGATTCCGTGCGATGCACCTTCTTCAGCTCGCATTCCCGGAACGCCCCGGCCGCGCCGCGGCGGATTTTCTCGGGCAACGGCGGTTCACGGACCTCGCCCGGCCCGACCTCGTGATCGTCCGCAAACCCGTAGATGGCCTGGGCCTCGTCCGCGAACACGGATACGCCGCAGGACGACGACAGCCTGCGGATCATCTCGATAACCAGATCGGCGCGTATGCCGACGATGTCCTGCGCCTCGTCGACGACCAGGTGTTCGACGTTGTCGAGGAGGTAATCGGCGACATTCTCGTCCTCGCGGACGAGTTCGAGCACCCGTTCGATGTTCTCTTCGTAGGCGCCGAGGATTTTCGCGCCTTCATCGAAACCCGAATGGATCGTCCATGCGTGCGAATCCAGCGTTGCGATCTTGACCGCATACGCCGCTGCCGCATCTTCCAGATAGGCGGCGATCCGGTCCCGGATTTCGCGCACCGCGGTCCTTGTGAAGCTGATCAGCCAGATGCGGCTCGGTTCCAGGCCGCCTTGGTCGATCAGTTGCGAGACCCGTGCGCAGGCGACCGCCGTCTTGCCCGTGCCCGGACCGGCTCCGACCAGCAGACGGTCCTCCGGCGGCGCGTCGATCACGTCGCGCTGTGACTCGTCCCATACTATCTGGGCGGGGGGAACGACCTGGAATTCAGGTGCGGCCTCCGTCTCGCCGGTTCCAGCCGCGTCCGCCATCCGCGCATCCGCGGGCGCGATATCGTCGAGATATACTTCGCCGCCGTTGACCAGCGGCCAGAACCGCTTCTTGTATTTGACGACCGGCTTGCCGTCGAGCTGGCGCAACGGGCGGGTCACACGCGCGATTTCCAACCCTTGCCTGAATATGCGTACCTCGACTTGCGCCATAGCTCTGCTTACGAAAATCTCTCTTCGCGGCCGTAAACCTCAAGGTTGCGTGGCACATTCACGATGCCCGTTTGTCTATACTCTCGCATTCCGCGATCTCGGCAAAAACCTTTCGGCCGTGCCGGATGAACGCCTCCGCGCCGTCCAGGACATCCGACAACGCTCTTTTCTGCTTTCCTTTCAGGGCGCATTCCCAGACGACAAGTGCGCGCCATCCGTCGGCTTTGAGCGCAGCCGTTGCTTCCCGGTCGCGTTCGACATTACGGCCGATCTTGTTCTTCCAGAACGCGGCGCGCGTCTTCGGCCATTTGAACAGCGAGCAGCCGTGACCGTGCCAGAAGCAGCCGTGCACGAAGACCACCGCGCGATATCCGGGGAAGACCAGGTCCGGTCTGCCGGGCATGCCTTTGCCGTGCAGCCGGTAGCGGAGGCCCCGCCCGTGCAGGCCGCGCCGCATGAGCATTTCCGGCCGGGTGTCCTTGCCTCTGATCCGGCTCATGACCAGCCGGCGCTGTTCCGGCGTCAGTACGTCGGTGCTTTCGTCTCTTGCCGTCGACGTATGGATGGCATCAGGCTTCAACGGCCTTCTCCGTCGCGGCCAGATGGTGAGAGACGCCCGGTTCGCCGATATTGACCGCCGACGGCGGCAGGGCGGCAATCCTGCGCTCCGGCTGCGTCGCGTGCGCGCTTGCCAACGCCCGGATCGTCGCGATCATCTCCGTGGCAATCGCCTTGGCCATCAGCGGCGGGACCGCGTTTCCGATCTGACGGAAAGCTTCGTTCATCGCGCCCGCGAACGCGAAGCCGTCCGGAAACGACTGGAGCCGCGCCGCTTCCCGGACCGAAATCGTCCGGGCCTGGTCGTCGTCGTAGTGAATATGGCTGTAGCCGTCCTTGCTGAGATGCGCCATGACCGTGCGCACCGGCTGGTCCCGTGAAATCTTCCGCCATTTGTTCGGGAACTTGCCGACATCGTAGGGCGGAACGATCGAGCTCTTCAGCTCTTCGTATGCCGCCGAACCCGGCCTGGGGCGGACGCCGGTGCGGGCAAGCCCGTCAAGTTCTTCTTCGAACATCCTGCACGCGAGCGCGTGCGCTTCCGGGTACTGATCGCCTTCCTGCATGCGGGCGAAGATCGGATAGTCGCGCGGCAGATAGCGGATGACGTGATCGAATACCCCGTCGCCCGCCTCGAAGCCGGACCAGTGCTTCATCGCATCGGCGTAAGCCGACACGGTGCGCCTGCCGTCGTATCTGGCCAGTTGATCGAACCGTCGCGCGCCGCGTTTCAGCTCGCCCTTTCGCACCAGTTTGCGCGCGTCGATCTTCGGCAGGTCGCCGATCGCCTCCCGCGCGGTCACCGCCGGTGGCAGCGAGTCCGAGGCCTCGGGCGCGTCCATATAACAGTGCGCTTGCGCGAACATATCGCCGTTCGACAGCAGTTTCAGCGCGACCTGGCGCGATCCTTCGTAGCCGGACGGGAGGTCGATCCAGTGCGTCGGTTCTGGAAACCTCACAGCTTCGGCAAGCTCGCGATGATACGCGATCAGGAACATGCGCTCGCGCGTTTGCGGCACGCCGTAGAAGGCGGCGTTCAGCAGCGTGTAGGCGCAGACGTAATCGAGGTCTTCCAGAACCTCGCAGACTTCTTCGGGGACATTGTGCCCGCCGAAGTTCATCACGTCCGGCACGTTCTCCATCAGGATTGCGACCGGACGGCAGGATTTTACACATCCGAGATACGGCGCGTAGAGCTTTGCGCGCGGATCATGGCGAAACGCTTCGGGATGCGCCTCGATCTCGCGCAGCTTCGATCTGCCGACACGCGCGAAGGCCTGGCACGGCGGTCCGCCGATGACCACGTCGAAGGCTTCCGCCGTGCGGCCCAGCTTCAGTTCGCGGACGAGTTGGCCGGCTGTGGTTTCGGTGATGTCGCGCGCCACCGCGTGCAGCGGATTGTCTGCGTGGAAATTGGCGCCGTAAGAGGCGGCCGCGGTTTGGTTGTTCTCCACAGCGGCCGCGATCTCGAAACCCGCCGCGCCGAAGCCGAGGGAAAGCCCGCCGCACCCGGAAAACAGATCGAGAACCCGCGGCGCTGCGCCGCTCCGAAGCCTCGATATCTTTTCCCGGATAATGCAGTCCGTCACAACTGTTTCGTCCCCCGTTGTTCCCGGCCGAACAGGTCCTGCTGCGGATTGTAACCCTCGCCGTCCAGATGCTCCCGGACAAGCCGGGCGATCAGCGGCGACTTCTTGTAGCCCTTTTCACGGCAATACGCCTCGAAACGGTCGGCCTCCGCCCTTGGTATCAGCACCTGTATGCGAACCGGATCAGCCATCTGCGCCAGACTCCATGTCCGGCATAGTACTCCGGCGATTGCGCAGATTTCAACACATATGTGTATTTCTGTGTATTTTGGCCGAAGCCCGGAGTCACGTACAATCGTCCCAGCAGACTTCGGTCGCCAAGTATTCGAATAGCACCGATCGGACCCGTATAGTGCCGCACTGATTCACGCGATAGCGATAGACGCCGTCTTGCACGACGATCCAACCGTCGCACAGGTCTTCGCCTGTCATTACGCGCGTCATCATCCTGCTGCCGACTTCCGGCCAGCCGGCCAGCATGCCCTCGTCCTCGGCATTTTCGAACGACTCGCGTTCCGCCTCGGACATGGCGTCGAGTGGAGCCGTCCACACGCGTTCCGGTTCAGTCAATTTCGGTTCGCCGTATTCGTAGAACGCGAGTCCCCGGGCGCTCTTCACGACCACCCGGTTGACCCTCTCGGACTCGGGTTGCCAGATGGCGCGCGTCTCGCCACCGATCGTCCGGTACTCGATCTTCGAGCGTTCGATCCTGGCCCGCAGCTTGTCATGGTGCTTCAGGGCGCGCGCGACCCTGGCATCTTCATGCCCGTCCGGGTCCGTCGTCCCGGCCAGCACGCAGCGAAGGAAGAGAAACAGGTATTCCTCGTCTGCTGAAAAGCCGTTGTTGCAGGTCGCGCAGACCCGCACGACGGGCAGGTTCGGCGGATGGGGCCTGAGCAGGAGAGCCCGCGACGGCACGTGATCCTCGTTCGTCTCGACTTCCCCGATCCATGCGCCGCACTGGATGCACCATGACTTCTGCCGTTCGTCGACGAATTCCTCGAGCTTTTCCATCCTACGTCTCGATCCGGCAATCCAGCTTGACCGCTTCCGCGCGCACGCAGGACAGCGTCGCGATGCACTTGCGCGCCCAGTCCATGACTTTGGCGATCGTGTGCGGCTCCCGCGCGGTGGTATCGCCGGTCGCCGGAGCCGCGACTCCTGCACCATCACGCCCGGCGATCAGCTTGTCGAGAGGGAAGGTCGCGATCGGAGGATACGCAGCGGCGAGACCGGTCCCGACGCTGGCCGGCAGGTCTCAGTCGTCCTCGTCGGTTCACCCACACCCCGAAGTCGTCTCGCACCGTCTGCCCCGCCTCGATTCTGGCGGCGTAGGATGCATCGAACCACGCGCGGACTTCCGCCGCATTGAACCTATAGACCGCGACGTTCCGGGGATCGTCGCGGTCATCCACCGCGGCGACGATGACGATGTCCACGTCGTCGAGCGTCTTCCACGCCGTACCCTTCTTCAGCGGCGGGAAGACGAACCAACTGTCCTTCGTCGTGCGGATCGAGACGCGCCTGCGGTTCCCGTTTTCCCGGATTTCCCAGATATTCGACCGGTCGCGGCCGAGTACCCAATCCGGATTGAGACCTTCGCCTGCCAGGGCCCGGGTCGCCGCGCTCACGAGGATGTTCCAGGTTTGCGAATCCGTTCGGCCCCGTCGGGCAGATGGATCATGCACTGATAGTGGTCCGGTCACCTTGTCTGTGATCTCAGCGGTACGACGTTGGCCAACGACCCATCCATAAGGGTCGCCATACTGTGGGACACCCTTTCAGCCGCTGCCTTAATGGGATCAGCGGCGAGGTGAGCTTATCGGGCCATGGTCTGAACCTGTGTGTGCCCGAGCAATTTCCCGATCATCGGCAGGCCCTGGCTGGCGGCCGCGGCGAAGGTGCGGCTAAGGTCATGGATCCGAACGGCATAGATGCCGGCGCGGGCGCGCACCCGTTCCCAGAGGTCCTGCAGGCCGTAGAGGTGTGCCCTCGGCTTTCTGCTCCAGATCACCCACGGGCTGTCTGGGAGCCGCGGCGAGGTGCGCAGAACATCGACCGCCGGCTTGCCGAGATTTAGGACCATATTGTCCAGAGTGGACACAGAACGAACCCATCATCCCGGCAACCCGATCCCGGCACTGACCTGAACGTCTAGTATCTGCCCTGCCCGCAACAGAGCCTTGTCCAAACTGAAAATCGCCTCGGCTCCGTGATACCTGGCGACCGCCAAATGCAGGGCGTCACCGGCTCTCAAGCCAGTTTCATAGCGGCCGAGATACGCCTTGGCGAGATCAAAGTCTTTACTGTTCGGCAGGATGACAGTTAAGGATTCCTCAACCATCGACTCGAATTGCGCGTCCGCCTCACGTGCGGCCTCCGCACTCAAACCACCCATGCGGACTTCACGGGCGAGCAACGAGGAAAACTCGACCCGCGTCCAGTGGCTCACGGCCATGCTTTCTGCCCGCAGATCCTGGAAAAATCGAGCAATGGGCTCGCTGGTCGCCTCGGGCAGGATGAGGGGAACGAGAAAGCTAGTGTCGAAATAGTGCATCCTCCGATCTTGCCTCACAGTCCCTCATTCCGCGCCTCGCGCAGAAGTTCGGCCGAGGGCCGCCGCAGCCTGGGCATCGTAGCGCGAAATTCCGCCAGTTCCTGGAGCCGCAGCTGCTTCTTGGGACGGGTTGCCGGCGAGATATGGGCGACCGCACGACCGCGACGGGTGACTACAACCTCCTCGCCGGCCTCCACCTTGTCGAGCAGTTCGCTCAAGTGCGCCTTCGCCTGCGCCAGACTGACCGTGACCATGGCATCCTCATATGGTCATGAAACTAGTCACATGATAGCGCGAGGCAGCCGCTTTGGCTATGGGTTCGTTGGGGGAAGCAGTCGGATAACAGCTCATCGATCGGAGCGTTGCCGCTCATGGGCTACTCCCTCCATGAGGGGGCCGCAAAACACGCGCTGTTACTCGTTGACGACCGGCTGGCTCTGATCTTCACCAGCGATCGACGCCGCGATCACCGCCGACACCTGATCGGCTGCCGCCTTGACGGGATCGGCCGCCAGGTGAGCATAGCGGGCGGTGGTCTGCACTTGGGTGTGGCCGAGTAGCTTCCCGATCATCGGCAGTCCCTGGCCGGCGGCAACAGCGGCCGAAGCGAAGGTGTGGCGGAGGTCGTGGATGCGGGCGTCCTTCAGACCGGCGCGGGCGCGGACTCGCTGCCAGAACGGCTGCAGGTCGGTGAGCCGGCCGCCAGGCTTGACGCCGTAGATGACCCAAGGGTTCTTTTCGAGGCGAGGGAGCCTGCGCAGCGTGTCAATGGCTGGCTTTCCGAGATAGACGACCTTGGCGCCAGTTTTCGAGTCCGGCAATTTGAGGACACCGGCGCCCAAATCGACGTATTCCCACTTCAGCGTCATGATCTCGTTGAGCCGGCAGCCTGTGAGAATCAACAGGATCACCGCGGCGATCGCCGACGGCAGTTCCAGACCTTCCGACTCCATCTCCCGCAACACCTCGCCGACGCGCCGCAGCTCGGCGGCGGTCAGGTACCGCTCGCGCTTCTCTTCGCGGTACTTCTTGATGTGCTTGCGCGGGTTGGAGCCGTTCGGCCGCAAGCCCCACAGCTCGGCGAGATTGAACATCTTGGAGACGATCTCCAAGCAGCGGTTGGCCTGGTAAGGCACGTGACGGTACTTGTGGTGGAAACGGGCGACGTCCTCGCGGCTCACCTCGGCGATCGGCCGACTGCCGAAGAAGGGGAGGATGAACTTCTCGAGGCTGCGTCGGTATTCCTTCTGTGTAGAGACCTTCAGGTGCACCGCGATGTGTTCGGCATCGAACCGGCCGGCGAGGTCCTTCACCGTCACCGCGTCGCGCCCGGCCTCGCGTTTGGCCAGCGGATCGATGCCATCACGTATGGCCGCGAGATGATCGATAGCCGCAATCCGTGCCTTCTCCGGCGTCAGCACACTGGAGTAACCCAACGCCATCCGCCGCGACCTTCGGCCGACACGATATTGCAGGACGAAGCTCTTGCGGCCAGACGGCATCACCCGAACGCCGAAACCGGGGACGTCCCTGTCCCAGACGATATAGTCCTTGGCCTGCGGTGCCAGCGCCTCGATACTGCGTTTGGTGAGCTTGCTCATGTGTTCCGGTCCGATCAACAATCTGCTACCCGATCAGACCCCGGCGGCTCCTTCAGTCAGCACTATGTCAGCAAGAGGGAAGGAATTCCGTCGTATCTGATCGAAAGGCAGAATGCTACGCCGGATCTTGAAAGTCAACAATATCAGCCATTTAGCGAATTTCTGCGTAATCGCGAGAACTTCTGAGTGATTATTTTCCTATAACTCATAACCTGAAGGTCGCAGGTTCAAATCCTGCCCCCGCAACCAATCAAGCCCGTACCTCAAATGGTTATGGGATTTTTGATTTTGGCGACAATCACACGGATCAGGAAACTCAGATTCGCTGCTCGTAACTTGGTGTCGCTGGTGGTTGACTGCGCGTTCCAAGCGATCGCGACCACTGTTTCCGAATGATTGCGACCACTGTTTCCGATTGATAGCGACCGGGGATTCCGAGGGATCGCGACCAGGGCGTGGCGGGTTTGAGGGCCACCGCCGGGTGATCGACCGAGGGCTAAACTCGCGCCTTTTTCGAAAGGAGCGGGGATGCCCGGAGAGAGATTGCCCATGCGCAAGATCCGCGACGTTCTGCGGCTGCATGCCGCTGGCCTGTCGAAGCGGCGGATTGCCGCCAGCCTGACCATCGGTGCCACTGCGGCGGGGGCGTATCTGCGCCGCGCCCGCCGCGCCGGCCTGACGTGGCCGCTGCCCGAGGGTCTTTCGGACGAGGATCTGGAGCGGTTGGTGTTCCCGCCGCCGCCGATCGTCGCCGAGGACCACCGGTCGCTCCCTGACTGGCCGGCGCTGCATCGCGAGCTGCGCAAGCGCGGGGTGACCCTGTCGCTGCTGTGGAGGAATACCGGGCTATCCATCCGGACGGCTATGGATACAGCGGTTCTGCGACCTCTACCGCGCCTGGAAGGGCAAGCTGTCGCCGACCATGCGCCAGGCCCATGTCGCCGGCGACAAGATGTTCGTCGACTATGCCGGCACCACGGTGGAGTCGTCGACGGTCTCACCGGCGAGGTTCGCGCGGCACAGGTGTTCGTCGCCACGCTGGGGCGTCGAGCCTACACCTACGCCGAGGCCACCTGGACACAGGGCTTGGCCGACTGGATCGGCTCGCACACCCGCGCCTTCGCGTTCTTCGGCGGCGTGCCGGCCCAGGTGGTGCCGGACAATCTCCGCTCGGGCGTCGCCAAGGCCTGTCTGTACGATCCCGAGATCAACCGCACCTATGCCGACATGGCGGCGCACCACGACACCGCCGTTGTTCCGCCCGGCCGCGCAAGCCCCGCGATAAAGCCAAGGTGGAGGTCGGCGTCCGGTGGTCGAGCGGTGGGTTCTGGCGCGGTTGCGCAATCGCCGCTTTTTGGCCTCGCCGAGCTGAGACCGGGCCATCGCCGAGCTGCTGGACGACCTGAACGGGCGCATCACGCGGCACCTGGGCGCGTCCCGCCGGCAGCTGTTTGAGGGGAGATCTGTAGAGCGTCAACCTTAATGTGCGGTGCGCGACAGCCAGGTTGGCCGGTCCTTGCTGCTGGGAAGGTTCGTTCAGGCGATGACGTCCTCCTTGGCGGGGTTGTTGCCAACGGGATGATGGTGGTTGTCGGCGAGGTTGTCGGTGGGTGTCGCGCTGCTATTGATCTCGGCGGTGGATTCCGGTCGGCGGCGGCGCGGCGTCGATAGCTGTCGGAGTTCATCTCGAGGATGGTGGCGTGATGGACCAGCCTGTCGATGGCGGCGACGGTGACGGCGTGGTCTGGGAAGACGCGGTCCCAGGCGCTGAAGGGCTGGTTGGCGGCGATGGCGAGGCTGCGGGTTTCGTAGCGGCGGGCGATGAGTTCAAAGAGGACGGAGGTCTCGGCCTGGTCCTTCCGGGCGTAGCTGATGTCGTCGAGGATGATCAGATCGAAGCGGTCGAGCCTTGCCAGCGCAGCTTCGAGGGCGAGGTCACGGCGGGCGGCCTGCAGCTTCTGCACGAGATCGGTGGTGCGGGTGTAGAGGACGCGGCGGCCTGCCTCGACGAGGGCGTGGCCGACGGCGCAGAGCAGGTGGGTCTTGCCGGCGCCGCTGTTGCCGATGGCGATCAGGTTGGCGCCGGTCTCGATCCAGTCGCCGGCGGCGAGGGCCTCGACGCGGGCGCGCGGGAGGCCTGGCGCCGCCTTGAAGTCGAAGGTGGCCAGGGTCTTGCCGGCGGGCAGCTGGGCCTCGGCGAGATGTCGGTGGATGCGCCGGGTCTCGCGCTGGGCGAGTTCCAGTTCGGCGAGGGCCGCCAGGAAGCGGGCCGCGGGCCAGCCCCTCCTTGTCGGCGCCTCGGCCAGGGCGGGCCAGTGGCGATGGATGCTGGGCAGGCGCAGCGCGGTCAGCAGGGTGGGCAGCGCGTGGACGTCGACGTGCGGGGTGGCCGGGCGCGGGGTGGCGGGCGTCACCATGGGTGGGCCTCCGCCAGGATGGCGTCCGGCAGGGTGCCGGCCTGTGGCAGGGCGGGGGTGTCCAGCAGGGCGTCGAAGCTGGCGAGGGGGGTGAGCGCCACCGGCACGTCGGCCGGCAGCGACCGTTGCCGCGGCCGGAGGCGGGGCTGGAGGGTTGCGGCCTCGGGCAGGCGTCCGGCGGCGAGGTCTTCGGCGATCAGCCGGGCGAGTTCGGCCTCGCAGGCTTCGCCATGGGCGAGCCACAGCAGGTCGACCATGCGCCGGCAGGCGTCGCGCTGGGGCAGCGCCGCCGCCAGGGCGCTCCCGCGCGGCGCGTATTCGGTGCGCGGGAACAGGCTGTCGCGATAGACCGAGCCGGCCAGCGCCTGGGGCTTGCGGCAGAGGGCGCCGATGACGTGGCGGTAGTCGACCTGATGCACCCGGGCGCCGTCGGCCCGGCCGCGCCGGCGGGGATGGCTGACGACCGGGGTGGCGCCGAGGAACGCCTCGATCCGGTCGTCATGGATGTGCACGCGCAGGCGCTGGCCGATCAGGTGCGAGGGCGCGCTGTAGAAGACGCTGTGCACCAGGAAGCCGCCGGTGCGGGTGACGCGCACGACGGTCTCGGTGAAGTCGGTGGTGCGGCGGGCGGGCAGCGGCTGCAGGGCGGCGGCCTCGACCCGGACGGCGTCGTCCCTGCGCCGGTTGCGGCGGCCGACCACCTGGTCGACGAAGCGCCGCCAGCCGGCGATGTCGTCGAAGTCGCGCCCGCCGCGCAGGATCAGCGCCTGGTCGAGCGCGGCCTTGAGGTGGCGGTTGTGGGCCTCCACCGATCCGTTCTCGTGCGGCTCGCCCGGATTGCAGCGGCTGGCGAGCAGGCCGTAGTGGGTGCAGAGGCCGTCGTAGCGCCGCGTGACGTCCTTCGCCGCCTCGGCGTCGAGGTTGCGGTAGGCCGCCGACAGGCTGTCGGTGCGGTGCTCGCAGGGCACGCCGCCGAGGGTCCAGAGGGCGTTCTGGAGGTTCTCGGCCAGGGCGGTGAAGCTCTCGCCGCCGAGGACGACGGCGGCGTGCTCCCAGCCGCTGTAGGCCAGGACGAAGTGGTAGAGGCGGTGCGGGAACGGCGCGCCGGCGATGGTGATGCCGAGTTCGGCGGCAGCGGTGAAGTCCGACAGCGCCATGCGGCCCGGCTCGGGCGTCTGGCGGAAGATCACGTCCTGGCGCGCTCGCGCGCGCCAGTCGCGCACCCGCCGTTCCAGCGTCCGGCGGACGCGGTCGTCGGGGAAGCCGTCGGGATCGGTCAGTTGCAGATGACGCAGCAGCGTCACCGCCTGCACGGCCGGATCGCGCTGGAGGATCGGCAGCAGTACCGCCGCCCACACCGCCTCGAGCGGATCGGCAACGGTGCGCCCGCGCCGCGGCTGGCGCTGGGACGGCAGGCGGGGATCGGCCTCGATCCGGCGCGCGGTGCGCTCGCTGAACCCGGCCCGGGCGGCGACGCGCCGGCTGTGACGATGTCGGTCCTGCATGTAGGCTCTCACTTGCTGGTCGGTGACGGGTTTGCCCGGCATGGCGGCGACCTCCGTTTGGCACAGAGATCTCCGTCGTACCGGCCCGCAGCGACCAGCACCTACGCCTTCACCCCAGGAAGCAACGCGCCGCTGTCTCCAGCCTACAGCCGGGCTACGCCCGGCCTCCGGCTGGAGACAGCGCCAACTTTGACGGCGCCCGACAAGATGGTTGTCGCTCAACAGTCAACACCCGCCCCAGAGCGTGCCCGTCCACCGAGGCATCAACTCGCACGATCGTCCCGTCAGTCAGCGCGATCTTTATCTTCCCGCCACGCCCGCCGTCACCTTCGGGCGAACCGCAACAGGCCGACCGCTCCATAGCCTCGATATCGGCCACCGCAGTCGTCGCATCAGGCGCCGGCGCAGGCCGCCATCCTGATCGTGGCGGACCACGCCGATTGCCACCAAATCCGATCCCGGCATGCCGCCCATCGCCACGATCTCGCGCCGCCACTTGGACAGCAGGTTGGTGTTTAAAGTCCTATCGCCGGGGGACCGCAGACGCCGAAGCACCCGGCGCCTCCATCTCCGCCACCATCCGGCGCTTCCCCGCCCAGCTCCACGTCCGCCGCAAAGGGCGGCGACGCTTCATGCAGCCTCAGCGGGGCCAGGAGAAGGCGACCGACAGCGGACGCTTACGGCCTCGTTAGGAGGATAGCCGTCGTCGCTGGGTGCCATCGCCCGGTCGAGGTCGGCGAGCCAGCTTTCTGCCTGCGGCGACAACACGGGTCCGCCGGGCCGATGGCGCCAGCCCCGTTCGGCCGGAGACCCAGCACGATGACGACGTGTACGGACGCCGTTGCGTTCACTGCACCCGCGTTAGATACGTGCGCCGTCGTCGGACATGGCGGTAACGAGGCCCATCGCCGGCGCTGATAGAGCGCAGCCTTACTTCTGGCGCCGCCGGGGTTACGGTCCGCTGGATGTCTTGATGCGCGACCCTTCCCCTTCGGGGTCTCCAGAGATGCGCCGCTCATCAGCGATCCACACCTCAGGAGCCGGCTATTCGGTCGCCATGCTCTTACGATGCGACATTGGCGACCCCGCGTCCACTCGGATTACGTTCCGGCCCGGCGAGCAACAGCCGGGCCGCGACGACCACCTTGACCCTTCCTCCACACTGTCCGCCTGCGGAAGCCGGCGCCGGCGAGCGGCAGCTTGTCGTCGCCGCTGCGCCCGTGGCCACCGGCGCAAGAATCGTCCTTGGTCCAGCAGGAGGCGCTCCTTGTAGAGCCGAGCCCCAGTCGCCGCCACAACTGCCGCGCCGACATGCCGTTGGAATGGGTCGCCATCAGATAGGCGGCCCAGAACCACACCGTCAGCCAAAGCCTGGCGCTCGGCATCACGTCCTCGCCCGCACCAACGTTTGCCCGGTGACAAGCGGCACTGAAGTGCCCCGAAATCGACAGTTGGTAAGGTGACACGTTGGCGCGATGACTGAAGTGGACCCCATCGGCCGGCGGGCCGAAGCGCATCAGAGCCTCCTCCAGCGCCTCGACGCAGAACCCGGCGTCCAGGGTGTTGGACAGCCGCCACGCCAGCACCCGCCGCTGAACCAGCCCATCCCCCAGGACCGCAGGAGAAAGCCGCAGGCCATCGGGAGTAGGTGATATCGGCGCACCAGACCGGGTTCGGCCGCGTCACTCCGACGCCGCGCGCGGTGCACGGATAGATCGGGTGCTCCGGCGACGAGCGCAGGCGACGCGGCGGCAGGAACAGGGCATGCCAGGCCCAGCCTTCCCGTGCCGAGGGAAAGGCCGCGACCGCGGCGTTGTGGGCGAGGGCCGCGGCGAGCGACGGACAAGACCGCGACGGCGCAGGTCCGCGTCGGCGTCGCCGTTGCCAGGCGCGGCCGTGCCGAGCGATACCGTCCGGATGAAACTGGGCGCGGTGACGCCAGCGGGGACTTGAGGCGGTGTATCCTTGGGCTAGCCCGATCGAGACGGTGAAAGCCGTCGGCCTGCCCATGGTTGGCGGGCAGCCGCGCGCCCGATCTAAAGCGAGGGCGCGCGTGGCGATCGAACGCAGCCAAAACAGCGTTGAGCCTTGCTCATCAAAGTTTGGATAGAGGTTGGGCGGGAGGATCAAATGACCGAAGTCAATCATGCAGATCTAGCTCGCGGCGCGTCCCTTTCGGTTTGCCCAAGGAGAGCGATTGGGAACGTGCCGAGACGTTGATCCCCAGTCCCGGGCCGGGCGAGGTGTTAACCAAAATTCATTACCTATCGGTCGACCCGGCGATGCGCGCGGCTGGATGAACGACCGTCCGTCCTGTGAGCGTGCCGCCGGTGGGGATTGGCGAGGTCATGCGCGCCCTCACCGTTGGCGAGGTGATCGCATCGAATAATGACGGCTTCGCGCCCGGCGAGTTCGTCGCCGGGATCAAGGGCAGGGAATATGCCCTGTCCGACGGCGCCGGACTGATGAAAGCCGGACATGTCACTCGCGCCGGCGCCGGCGTGGCTCAACACCCCGGCATCGCCGGCCTCACCGCCTATTGCGGCCTGATCGAGGCCGAGTCGGCCGGCCCCAGGTGGGCGAGACCGGTGGTAGTAACCAGGCGCCGCCGGCTCGGTTGGCTCCGATGCCGGACGATTGCCAGATCAGGGATGCTGTGGTCGGCATTTCGTGCCGGCGGCGCCGAGAAATGCGCCTATTTGACCGACGTACTCGGCGTCGACGCTGCAGTCGACCAAGCACCAACCGGTTGACGCCGGTCTCAAGCAAGCCTGTTCCGATGGGATCGACGTTTCTTCGACAATGTCGTGGCGAGATCCTGGACGCGTCGCTCATGCTCATCAAGCCAGTTCGCCCGCCTCGCTGTGCGGCGCGATCTCGCAGTACAACGTCACCGACGAGCTTTATGGCTTCCGCGCAACGCGTTCTTGCTGGTGCCGCGCCGCGCGCCATGCGGGGCTTCATCTATTTGCGACTATCGCGCACAAATGGCCGGCGATGCTCGAGGACCTAGCCGCGTCGCGCAGACCGCCGCATTTCGGTGCGCGACGACAGATCGTCGAAGGCGGCGTCCAGACTTTCCCCGATACCCTGCTGCGCCTGTTCCGCGCAACAATCTCGGCAAATTGATGATCGCGATCCCGCGTGATCCGCCGGGCTGGCGAACGGGTACCAGGGGATGGCGCCCGCGGCGGATCGAGCCGCGCTCGGCGATGACGCCGAGGCTCCGGATGGAGCTCGGCACCACGTTCCTGCTCTCGCCGCTAACCGGGTTCTGAGCGATCAGCTGTTCGGCGGTGAGCCTGGAGCGACGATGGCGCCGCCAGGGCACACCGGCGGATGTAGAGCACGATCTTGCCTCGGGGCCGGTTTGCCTGGCAGCGTGCCGGATCTGCGTCAGCAAACAACAATGTTGCCGCCCCAGCGACCTGCCGGGAGCCTAAGCATGCGATTTGTGAGACGGGAGACCGTGGCAATCTTGGGGCGCAGCTGCAAACCATTGCTTAGCTCCTCGCAAGTGCGATGAACGTTGTCAAGAGCCAAATATTTCACTGCTGACAGTGCCCCACTAGGTCGAGGAACAAAATCCAGCGTCCGTGACGGCCCGTCTTGAGGCGGGAGACCGCCATCAGCAAATCAGGGCGGAAGAGGAAGTCGCTCGTATTCCGCGACTCGCCGGGGAAGTACACCTGTGTCGTCAGCACCGGCCGGCCCGGGGCCTGCACCTTGGCGTGGTAATGCCGAGCGCGCGGGCCGTAGTTCCCCGGCACGATGGTCTCAAAGGCATAGCGGCCTTGCGGGTCGGTGTACTGATGCCCCGCAGCCGGAAGCCGCGGTTGTCATAAGCGCCCCTGGGCATCGGCGGGTGCCAAAGATCGACAAGCGCGTTCGGGATCGGCGTGCCTTGCGTCGACACCACGAAGCCCGTAAGAACAAGCCGCTCGCCTTGAATCCCCAACCTCTACAAGCGGAGCGAACGGGAGACCCGGCGAAGAACGGCCCGGCCGTCTGCGGTGGCGTCACCTCGTCATCGCCGCATGCGGAGTCCGGCTCCAGGGCGGCTGCGTCTGCGGCCCCGGCCGGCTGCGCCCTGGGGAAACCGAGCACCGCCGCCGCCGGCACCAGCGCAAATGCACCGATAAAGCGGCGCCGGTCCCAGAAAACGAGGACTGGTCAATGTCAAGATGCTGTCCCATCCTCCATCGGTTGCCATCGCCCAGCGGCGGCGTCTTGTCGGCGTCCATGCCAACGCCCGTCGCGTTCTGCTGATGTAAGAACGTCGCTCTGCTGATGGAAGAATAAGCGGTCGACCTTGGATTCCTCCGAGACGGGTCTCCCGGCATCCGGCCGGTAATTCCGTAAGGGTATTCCGGCAGGTTGAATGTGGGAAATAGCCCGGTTTGGCAGCCGGCACGTATGGGTATTCCTCGCCGTACTATCGGTGGGCAAGCGGCCCTGGAAATCGTGGTTGCGCCGAAACGCCTTCGAGGGGTTGCCTGACCGCAAGCAGGCCGTGCGGGCGATGGCGACCGTCCTCCGCGAACTGATGACAATCCGCCGCGTGGTATGGTCAGTCGGTCACCGCCCCCACAACCCGTACCACCCCGCGAACACCCGGAGCGCGCATCGCCCCTCGCGAACTGCGTTGCAGACCGACCGTGCCGGACGTGGAGCCAGCTGGGAAGCCCAAGTCAGAAAGCAACAGGAAGCCAAGACGTTCTGAGGCCAGACAGTCAGTTCGGTTGTCTGATGGTAGAACGCGCCACGAATGTCTCCTGCCTGGAAGCCGGTCGCCTGATCGAGCGGATAGTGTTTCTTCAGCGTCGTCGATACCGCAGGATCTATCTCCGTCCCGTGGCAGGCGAGGCAAAGCTCGGCGGTCGGAATTGCCTTCATGTAGCGGAACACAGGATTGCTCTTCCTCGGCAAAGCCGTAAGTCTCGAGTTTTCAAGGATGTCTTCACCGGCTGCCTTTCTTTCTTCTCGAACACGAGCAGCGTCTTGCGCTCCCAATCGTCAGGCGCATTGTCAGGGTTGCGCACCTTTGGACTGGTTCTCCCCTACGCGCCAGCCCGTGCGCTGCGACTGCTTCGACGCGATCTCCGGAGCGGTAGTGTTGCAGACCACGACGGCGTGCGTGGCCCCCCTTCCTTGATCGCGTGCCGCAACTGTTGCTTGAGCGACGTCATGAACTCTTCGACGACGGCTCGGCTCCTTCGACACGCGTTCGGCTTCACTACGTTGCGCGGCCACCGCTGACAGCGGCAGAGCCGCAAGGCGCCGCGACAGCAGCCAGCAAAACGATCGTGACATCCTGCTCCCCTCCGTTCGGTCAATTCGAGTTGCCTCGGCGATAGTCGACACCTCCCGCATCAACGCCCATCGCCCATGCTTGCGGCATGGTGGCCCAGACAGCCAGCCTCGTGAAGCCTGCAACGACCTGTCCCGTTCTCGCCGCTTGTTCCTCTTTGTTGAGATCCCCAGCTGCGCCGCTGGGCTTGACGCGCAGGGCAAGCAGCGGATGCCGTCGAACCAGCTCCGCCGTCACCTTCGGCGTATTTCCGTTCAAGACTAGTGTGAAGATGTCCGCATCAACGTTGCCATCGGACAGGATGACAGCCTGGAGGTGGACTCCGTCGGCGGGAGTTGGTTGCCGATCTAAAGTGTGACAAATCACCTGCTACCTACGGACATACCTCGTGTTAGCGACATGGGCGTCGGAAAGTGATTGCTGCGCTGTTGGCAATGTGCCAACAATCAAAACGTGCCATAAATAAAAACACTACGGTCAC
>JADJXQ010000011.1 GCA_016710335.1 Rhodospirillales bacterium | reverse complement strand
TGGCGGCCCGCGCGGACAACTGCTGGCTCCCCCTTGTCGCGACTACAGAAACCCAAGGTGCGCGATGCTCCCTTACCATTGACCAGGCGTTCTCGAAGCGTTCCTGAGCGCGAAGTTCACGAAGCCTATCAGCGTCAGGGATCGAAGCTGCGCTCCACCGTGCGTGTGAAGAACGGGGTGCGCGGTAGCTCGACGATCTTCCAGAAGGTCGGAAAGGGAGCGGCTTCGACCAAGCGCGGCACGGGGATGGTGCCCGTCATGAATGTCGATTTCGTGCGGTAGGCCAGCTGGTGGACTACTACGCTGGTGAGTGGGTCGACCAGCTCGACGAGCTCAAGACCAACCTGGACGAGCGGCAGGTCCTCGCCAACGCCGGCGCGTTCGCGCTGGGGCGCAAGACCGACGAGCTCATCATCTCGGCACTTGCGGCCGCTACGCATTCGGCCGGCGATCCCGCGACCGGGCTGACGAAGGACAAGGCGCTAGAAGCGTTCGAGATGCTGGGTTCGGCGGACGTGCCGGACGACGGCCAGCGCTACGCGGTGATCGGCTGGAAGCAGTGGTCGGATCTGCTCAATGTCGCCGAGTTCGCCAATGCCGAGTTCGTCGGCGACGAGCAGCTTCCCTGGCGCGGGACGCAGGCGAAAGTATGGCTCGGCACGCTCTGGATGCCGCATTCAGGGCTGACCGAGGTCGACAATGTGCGAACCTGCTTCTGGTTCCACAAGAGCGCCATCGGCCATGCGATCGGCCAGGATGTCAAGACCGACATTACCTGGCACGGTGATCGTGCGGCGCACTTCATCTCGAACTCGATGTCGCAGGGAGCGGCCCTGATCGATGACTACGGCGTCGTCAAGATGCCCTGCCTGGAGATCTGACGATGGCCTACTCGTCCAGCAACCTGAGTGCCATTTCGTATGCCAATGGATTCACTCTCTGGCATTACCGGACGGATGACCTCATCGCCGACGTCGATAACGTTGGATACTTCAACGACGCGAGCAAGATGCTGAGAACCGGTGATTTCGTTTTCGTCAACGCCGGTGTTGAGGACATCCCGACGCATGGGGTCGTCGTCGTTCTTTCCAACACCGGCGGTGTCGTCAATGTCAGCAATGTCACGCAGTTCGGCGCCATCGACACCGACTGACCGTCGAGACGAGTGACTATCGTTTCATTGACCGTTGCGTCGCGGGCCGGTGCCAGCCGGCACCGGCCCGCCTCCACAAACATTCCCGTGCCGTGGCCACGACATTCGTCGTGCCATGGAATGCCAGCCAGAAGCGAACGAGCACCATGCCGCTTACTGATGTCGAGCTTTGTTCGGCTGCACTCGTCAAGATCGGCGCAGCCGTAATCACCTCCTTCGAGGACGAGACAGCCGAGGCCGACGTCGCAATGCGATTGTACGAGCTGACGCTGCAAGGTCTGATCACGTCACATCCTTGGCATTTCACTCTGGCTCAGGCAGAACTCGCGCACCGAAGAGGCACCGCGGGATTCTCCCGTGTCTTCGCGCTGCCGCAGGATGCCTTGCGCACGATCTCAGCCGGCGCGGATTCCCGCGCCACCGGATCAATCTACCACGTTGCAGGCTCGCGCTTGTTCGCCGATGCCAGCCGCATCTTCCTGAGTTACCAGCGCCGTCCCGCCACCTCGGAATTTCCACCCTTCTTTGTCCAGGCGTTCATCGCCCGACTGGCAGCCGAATTCTGCCTGCCGCTTACCGAGGGTACCAGCAGGTCCGAGGTTCTCTACAAGCTCGCGGGCTGCCGAGCTCAGGGTTGCCAAGCTCGCGGACAGCCAGCAGGCCACCCCTCGGGCCGTCGACGACTTCACGCTGATTATGGCGCGCAGCCGATGACACGGATCGTCGCGACCAAGTCGAGCTTCACGTCCGGCGAAATCGATCCAGCGCTGTTTGGGCGCATGGATCTCCGCGTGTATGAGGAGGGGGCGGCAAAGCTGAGAAATGTCATCGTGCAGAGGACTGGCGGCTTGGCCCGTCGCCCAGGCACCGAGCTTCTCACCTATGTGCCCGATGGCAAGAGGCTGTTCTCCTTCGAGCGGAACGGTTCCAGCGACCTGCTCATTTTTGGTGATGGCGCTGTCCATGTCGTCCGCAATACGCTGCTGCGCCAGACCATCGTGGATAACGAACTCTGGGGTGGTGAGGAACTCCGACAGCTGGACTTTGCTCTGGTGGACGAGGCCGTTCTGGTGTGCCATCCGGCATATAAGCCACGCCTCCTGCGCCGCGATGCGGCTGGTCAGTGGGCGATCCATACGCTGGAGTTTGCTCGCGCGAATGCCGATGACGACGACGAGCGAGTGCACTGTCCCTTTGCCCGATTTGCGCCTTCGAACGTCACCATTCAGCCGTTCCGACTATCTGGTGGCGATCCGACAGGGTCGGGAGCGCGCGACGCCGATGTCGAGCTTCGGGCATCCGCGCCGGTATTTACGCAAGATCACGCTGGAACGATCCTCCGTATCAAGGGGCGTCAATTGTTGCTTTCCGCGCCCGCACCGGGGTTTGACGGCCACGGTGCTCCAAAGGCCAGGCCACTCGAGCCTCTCGAGGACGAGCGGCAGACAACGAACTGGGATGAGGAGGCATTCTCCGAGGCGCACGGTTGGCCGATCTGCGCCGCGATGCATCAGGAGCGCCTGGTTCTGGGCGGGTGTCCAGATCGCCCCGACTACTTGTGGTTCTCGAACCAGCCGGGCCGTTCGACTTCGATTTCGCTGACGGGATCGACGATGGCGCGATCGCGTTCCGCATCGCCGCCGAGCGTCAGCATGAGATACGGCAGTTGTTCTCCGGGCGTGTCATCTAAGTATTCACGACGGCGGGCGAATGGACCGTCAGTGGCTTTCCGCTGACGCCGGGAGCGGCGCGAGTGGAGTTGCAGACCAGAATCGGTTCGCCCGCTGAACGCCAGATCGCGCCGGCCGATGTGGATGGCGCAACCTTGTTCGTTGGCGCCACTGGTCGAGATCTGCGCGAGTTCCTGTTTACCGACACTGAGCAAGCCTACCAAGCAGCCGATATCGCTGTCCTGTCGCGCCATCTCATGCTCGATCCACTGGAGATGGCTTTCGATCAGACTCGTCGCGTACTTTGGATTCCGCGGAACGACGGCAAATGCTGCGCGGTAACCATCGATCGCAACAGCAACGTTGCCGCGTGGAGCCTGCTCGAAACCGAGGGAAGCTTTCAAGCACTCGCTATGCATGAAGGCGGGCTGCTGATGCTTGTCGAGCGCCATTCGGGACTTTGCCTCGAACGGTTGTCGAACGCGGCAATTCTCGACCATCAACAGACGTTCACCAGCCCAACGCCCAAAGACGGCTGGGAAGGGTTCGCCCAGTGGTCTGGTGAGCGCCGCTTCGTGATCGCTGACGGCGTGGCGCTCGGCGAGATCGAGATCGACGGCGACGAGGTGCTTATCGATCGAGCCGCAAACGCCTTGGCCGTGGGTTTGCCCTTCGTGCATGCGATCGAAGGTCTGCCGCTGGACTTCGGCGCTCGAGGCGCAGCACCAGATGCACCATATCGCCCCGTCAGGATCAGCCTGCGGGTTGGGTCGACCGATAGTCTCACGCTCGATGCCGGGGCTGGCTTCCGCGCATTGGACCTCGGCGGGCCGCACGATGCCGACCGTACCCAGGATGTCAGTGTGCGGGCCCTGGGATGGCGACGAGGGCTTCAATATCCGCCATGGCGGATCACACAGCAGGCTCCAGGAGCCCTGAATCTTCTCTCGGTCACTGTCGAAGCGAAGGTGAATATCTGATGGGTGGATTGAATAGCCTTGCCAGCGTTGGTCTGAATCTTGCGCTCGGACAGCAGGCGATGCGACAGGAAAGCAAGGAGGCGAAGGCGGAGCGCGACCGCCAGATCGCAGCGATCATGCGTTCGAGCTCGAACAACGATAAGTTGCAGGCCAATGCCTTGCGCCGCCGGCTTGCCAGTGAACGGGTCCGAGCGGGTGCTGCCGGCACGGCGACCACCGGCGGATCGATCGATGCGATCCTGCGCGGGCTCGAGCGTGAAGCGGAACAGGATGCTCAGGCGCGCCGTGAAGCGACCGCGCAGAAAGTCAAGGAAATCAACGATGCGTTCGGCGTCCGGCGAAACAACAATCTGCTGACGACGACCAATCGGCTTCTGGGATCCATCTCCGGAAGCAATAGCTCCAGCAGCAGTCGCCGAAGCCTGCTTGGGTAGATAGTGTAGATGTGGAACGCAACAAATAGTGATGAAATACAGTTGATAAACTGGAATATAAAAAGAGTCAAAAATGGCAAAGTTCGTTAATTTCTTTGAGTTCATCATTTTGTGGAACAAGACACAAAATCTCAATACTCCTAGTTTTCATTTAGCAATTGCTCGATGGTTGCAAGAAGGTTGGATGAACGGTAACGAACGTTTGCTTCTGATGGTATTTCGTGATGCTGGAAAATCAACATTGGTTGGTTTATTTATTGCTTGGATCTTGAGTTATAATCCAAATCTTAGAATACTGATTTTGTCCGCCGATCAATCTCTCGCCGATAAAATGAGTCGGAATGTTCGAAGAATAATCGAAATGCACCCGGCGACCAGACATTTGATGCCGCGGCGTGCGGAACTCTGGACCAGCCACCAGTTCACGGTGCGGCGAAGCCGCGATCATCGTGACCCCTCCGTGTTGGCGCGCGGCATAACCGGAAATTTTACCGGTACTCGTGCCGACGTTGTGATTTGCGACGATGTCGAAGTGCCGAGAACCTGCAATACGCCGGGCAATCGTAGTTTGCTGCGACAACGCTTGGCTGAAATCGATTTTGTTTTGGTGCCAACCGGATTTCAGATTTATGTGGGGACACCCCATAGCTACTATTCGATATATGCTGACTGTCCGCGCGTCGAGATCGGAGAAGAAAAGGCCTTCTTGGAAGGTTTCCACCGGCTATGCATTCCACTGGTGAACAAGCTTGGCGAGAGCGCGTGGCCAGAACGCTTCCCTGCGGCTGCCATCGACGCGCTGCGACGGAAGGCCGGCCCAAACCGGTTTCGCAGCCAGATGCTGTTGGAGCCGACGCCGGCACGCGCCTCCAAGCTCGATCCATCTCGGCTCGTTATTTACTCGGAACCATTGCGCGCGGTCTTTGCCAACAACGAGCTGACGCTTTGGATCGGTGATACGCCGATGGTTTCTAGTGCCTGCTGGTGGGATCCGGCTTACGGGCGACCCGGCCGCGGTGATCGCAGTGCCATCGCTGTCGTCATGATCGACCGCTTCGGTCGCTACTGGCTACACGCGGTTCGCTATCTGCTGTTCTCGCCGAAGGAATGGACGAGGTCGACGAAGCGACCCAGCTGACACGACAAGCCATTGCATTTGCGGCAGCACTGCATCAGACTCGCCTGTTCATCGAGACGAACGGAATCGGACGATTCCTTCCAGGTCTCGTTCGGCGAGAGCTCAGGGGAAGATCATGCAACTTGACCCTGGTCGAGCGCCATTCGACCAGAAGCAAGGCACAAAGGATCCTCCAAGCGCTCGATCCGATCCTTGCCGCCAGCCACCTCCTGGTCCACCAGTCGGTTGCCGAGAGTGGCTTCATCGAGGAAATGCGTGAGTGGGCGCCGGATTCTCTCGCTCGCGATGATGGCCTCGACGCCGTCAGCGGTGCAATCCTCGAGCAGCCTGTGATGGTAGGCAGCAGAAGATTTGCCAACGCTGCGGCACGCCAGCCGGGCGGAAGCGGTTTCCTCGCAGAGACCGAATTCGCCCTCTGAGTGTCGTTTCTCACCGCAGCCTCGAGTGCGCCCCTGGGCCTGGACAGTCTTGACCTTCTCCCCTGAATTTGGGCCATTGCAAGCTGGAGTTTTCTCCCTTTAGAGCACTTCCCGTTTAGATCGAGCCATAACCCGCGCTACTGCCTATCCGATTAACTCAGGTTGCTCTATATGTGGTAGTTGGCGCGCGGGGGAGAGCTTGTCATGCCTCGACCGGATTATCCGAGTAGCCTGGGCGCGTTTCGAGAACGGTTCGCGAGCGAGACCGATTGCCGGCGCTATCTCGTCGCGTCACGTTGGCCGGATGGGTTTCGCTGTCCGCGCTGTGCCGGTGACAGAGCCTTCGAGTTGAGCTCACGCGGCTTGTTCGAGTGCCGCAGCTGCCGGGCATCAGAGCTCGGTGACGGCCGGCACGGTTCTCCATCGCACGCGCCAACTCGCTCGCCCTTTGGTTCACCGCCGCCACCGGGTGACCACCCACACACCCGGCTTCTCGGTCGTGCAGCGCCGCAACGCCAGCCGGGCCCGAGCCGCTACGAGACGGCCTGGCGATGCTGCCGAAGCTACGCCGGGCGATGGTCCGCCCCGAGCGCGCCCTGCTTTCCGGCCCGGTGGAAGTCGACGAAACCTATATCGGTGGCGTGGACAGGCAGCAACGGGGTGGCCGCCAGCGCGCCAGCAACAAGTCGATTGTCATCGGCGCCGTCGAGGGTCCAGGGCCGGCGTGCGCCCGCATCAGGCCCGCTGTCGTCGACGATCTCTCCGGCCCGACGCTCGGCAGCTTCGTCGCCGGCGCCGGCGTCTTGCCCGGCAGCATCCTCCTGACCGACGCCCGGCAAGGCTACGCGCCACCCGGGCCATACATAGATCATCGGGCCGTCACCGTCGGCGCTTCCATCAACGCCGCCGTGCATCTGCCCCATCACCGCACCTTCGCCAATCCCAAGACCTCGCTCAGGGCACCCATCACCGGGCGTCGGCGCCAGCATCTGCCGCACACCGTCAAATGAGTTCGTCTTCCGCCCCAAACCCAACTCGCCGCAGGATGCTCGCATCGATCAGCGTGCCCGGTCAAGTCCGAGAACTGCTGGAAATTCGGTTTTGAGGGGTCGCGACTGAGTGGTTTTCCTCGAGGCCGTTTTCGGCCTTGTAATCGTGGTCGAGCTCCTTGCGCAGGGCGTCCAACTGCCGCCGCTCGAAGGTCGTGATCTTGATGGCTCGCCAACGCTCGGCAGCGCGGATCATCGCGCCGAACATGAGCTTCAGCACCGGCTTCTCGCCGAAGGCGTTGGGGATGATCTTCAGACGCCGCCGCTCCTCGACGAACAGCCGCTCGAGGAGGTTGGTGGTGCGAATCGCCCGACGATGCGTAATCGGCAGCCGCAGATGGGCGATGCAGGCCTCGAAGTCGTCCCGAAAGCAGGCGACCGCACCGGGCAGCTCGGCCTCGTGGTCGTTGACGACGCCCTCGGCCAAGTCGCGTGCGATCGCCCGGCTGGGGGCCCGGTAGACGGCCTGCGCCCTGGCCTTGAACTCTGGCCATTGGTCCTCGGGAACCTTGGCCGCGAGATTGCGCATGCGATGGGCCAGGCAGCGCTGGCGGGCCGAGCGTGGGAAGCAGGTCTCGATCGCCTTGATGATGCCGGGTGCACCGTCACTGACGACCAGAAGCGGATCGCCGAGCCCGCGTGCACGCCAATCCTGGAAGAAGGCCACGACAGTCTCGGCATCCTCTTTCGACCCCGCCATCAAGCCCAAGAGAACCTTCTTGCCGTCCGTGGCGATGCCCCAAGCGGCGAGCACCGGCTCGCGCTTCTGCCCCGGCCGGATGCGCTCGGCAATGCCGTCGACGAAGAGGTAGATGATCTCGTGCTCGCCGAGATCACGCCGGCAGAACTCCTGATAGTCGGCCCATAGCCGCGCGCCGATCTCCGAGACTGCCGTCTTCGACAGCAACAGCCGGCCGCTCGTCCTTGAAGGCCTCCTCGATGTCTCGCACCGACAAGCCGCGCGCCAGGAGCTCGATGGCGGGTCTTCCAAGGCCTCGGTGCGACCCTTGAGATGCTGACGGATCTCGGATCGAAACGGCTCCTCACTGTCGGCGATCTGCGGTGCAGAAAACGAGATTATCCCCTCGGCCGTCTTCAACCGACCCTCGCGCACGCCGTTGCGATAGCCTCGGTCAGCATCGCCGCCGCGCTCGTAGTAGTCCCGCCCCAGCGCATCCCGGCTCTCCTCCTCGAGCGCCTCCTCGATGATCAGCCGGGCCGCCAGCTCGACCAGCTCAGATCTGCCGGCGGACGACGACAGCCGTCCCTCGATCAGCTCCGAAAGGTTTTGCCGGGTGCGCATCGATGCCGGTAGCCTCTTCGCCATGGGGGTGCCTCCTCGCTGCCGCCGGCGGCAACCGGCGGTGGGTTCTCGACGCTCAGCGACGATGTACCCCCAACCCATTTTCCAGCAACTTTAGGACTTCACCCAGTTGCACCAACCATAGGCCGACCCGCGTGTGCCTCGGCCAAGCAGCCGAAAACGGACGCCTGCCGCCATGAGTTCCCAGCGGAGACAACAGACGCAGGCGAAACCAGCAGGCTGACGTCACCGCCGGCTTGTACGGACATGCGTCCTGCGGCAGTTTCCCCGCACATCAACACGACTTGAAAGGGACGCCAGTCATGTCGGCAGTGGACCAGTTCGCCTGGAGCACGGCGAGTGCGATCGCCGCGCAGATTCGTGCCCGCAAGGTGTCACCCGTCGAGGTGATGGAGGCGACCATCTCCCGGATCGAGGCGCGCAACCCGAGCCTGAACGCGTGCGTGTTCACCGACTTCGAGGGGGCGCGGGCGGCGGCGAGGAAGGCCGAGCAGGCGGTCATGTCGGGCGCTGCCCTGGGTCCGCTGCACGGCGTGCCGACGGCGATGAAGGACCTCTTCGACTTCGCCGGGCTGGCCGACGACGCTCGGCGGGGTCAGGGCGATGAAGGACTGGCGGCCCGACCTGACCTGCCCCTATGTCGAGCGGATGGAACGGGCCGGCGCCATCCTGGTCGGCAAGTGCAACAGCCCGATCATGGGCTTTCGCGGGGTGTGCGACAATTATCTCTTCGGCCCGACGGGCAACCCCTTCGACACGAGCCGCAATCCGGGCGGCTCCTCGGGCGGCAGCGCTGCCGCGGTCGCCGATGGCTGGGTGCCCGTCGCCGAGGGCACGGATGGCGGCGGGTCGATCCGCATCCCGGCGTCCTGGTCCGGCATCTTCGGCTACAAGGCCGGCTTCGGCCGGGTGCCGCTCAACTCGCGCCCCGACGCCTTCACCCCGGCCGGCTGCTTCATCCACGAGGGCCCCCTGGCCCGCACGGTCGAGGACGCGGCCTTGGCGATGACGGCGCTCGCCGGGTTCGACAGCCGCGATCCCTTCTCGTTGCCGGACGTGGTCGACTACCTCGGCGCCACCCGCCGCTCGATCCAGGGCATGCGCATCGCCTGGACCCCGAATTTCGGCGTCTTTCCGGTCGAGCCCGTGATCGTCGAGACCTGTCGGGAGGCGCTTCGCGCCTTCGAGGCCGCGGGTGCGGTCGTCGAGGAGGTGGATTTCGGCATCGAGCGCCATCACCTCGAGCTCGCCGACTTGTGGTGCAAGCTGATCACGCCGCTCAGCGTCAACGCCTTCGAGACGTTCAAGGCGGCCGGCATCGATCTTCTGGGCGACCACCGTGACGACTTCCCGCCCGAGTTCCTGCGCTGGCTGGACTACAGCTACCGGGCCACGGTGCCGGAGCAGCTGCAGAGCCAGATCGTCCGCACCGAGATCAACGACGCGATCCAGGGCGTGCTCGACAGCCACGACCTGATCCTCTCGCCGACTTTGGCGGCCCTGCCGGTCAAGAACGGCGGCGACGGCAACACGCTGGGCCCGGCCGAGATCAACGGCGAGCCGGTCGAGCGGCTGATCGGCTGGTGCATGACCTACTTCATCAACTTCAGCGGCCATCCCGCGGCCTCGATCCCGGCCGGGCTGGCGCCGGGCAACCTGCCGGTGGGCCTGCAGATCATCGGCCGGCGCCACGCCGACGCGGACGTCTTCGCCGCCAGCGCCGCCTTCGAGCGGATCAGGCCCTGGTTCGACAGCTACCGGATACCGGAGGGCCGCTCGCTGACGGTCAACTGAACGGCGTCGGATCGAGGAACCGTCTGAGCACGTTGCCCGTGATCCTCGAGACGTTGTTGTCGTAGCCGTTCCAGGAGAGGCTGCCGCACCACGCGATCGAGCCGGTGGCGAAGACGGCGCCACCGGCCGCGGTGTCGAAGAAGGTCATGTCGGCGCGCACGTTGGGGTGCTCGGAGCCCTTGAGGTTGGGCGGGACGACGCCGAACTCCTCGTTGACCAGCATGATGACGTCGCTGTGCGCCTCGGAGCTGGCGAGGACCAGGGGTGCGGCGGCGTGCCGAGGTCGTGGCGGATGGCGTCGAGCTCCAGCCCGGCGGCACCGCCGCCGATCAGGCCGAAATCGCCGATGATCTCGCCCTCGACGCCCTCGAAGACGAAGGCGGCGCGCGGGTCGTGGCTGTCCGGCTGCCGCCTGTAGTACGAGCAGATGTCGAAGCCCTGGGCCATGAAGCCGATGCCGAGCAGCGCCTGCGGCGGCCGGCCCTGCCGGCGCCAGAGCCCGCCATATTCGCCGGTGAAGCTGTGGTGGTACTCGCCCGGATCGGCCTCCCAGGTGCGGATGCCGTCCTCCGCCCGGCGCACCTCGATCACGCCGTCGAGCTCGTCGTGGAAGGCGATGCGCCAGTACCAGCCATTGGCGGCGACGTACATGAGCCGGCCGCCCCGATCGATCCAGGCGCGCATCGCGTCCCACATGTGGGTCGAGTGGTATTCGGGGTGGGTCCCGGTGATCACCACGTCGTAGGGCTCGAGGAGCGCGAGGCCCTCCGCATGCAGGTCCTCGTCGGTGATGACGTCGAACTCGACCGCCATGTGGCTCTTGCGCCAGTCGGTGATGTGCAGGTCGGCGTTGAACTGCCAGAGGCCGGAGCCCGTCGCACCCAGCCACGAGCTGTATTTGGGCCGCATGTTGAGGATCGGGCGGTGGCGCGAGGGAGTAGCACGCCGCTGCCGTCGGCGTGGCGGTCGTAGAGCGAGAGGCCGAGCTCGGGGTGGTCGTAAAGGAAGATGTCGGACGGCTGGTAGGTGACGAGCCGGCCGATGACCATCTCGGCCGCGTCGCCCTTGATGTGATTCTGGTCGTTGGCATAGGCCATGTAGGCGGCGGTCGGTGCGAGGAAGGCGAGCTTCGGCCGGTCGCGGTCGCCGCGCTTCGGGCGGACGAAGAAGGGGATCAGGTCCTCCTGCGTGCCGTCCTCGGCATCGCCGCACCAGACATGCGCCGCATAGACGCCGGAACGAAGGTCGTCCGGCACGGTGAAGGCAAAATCGGTGGCCCAGCCCGCGTCGAAGAGGTCGTCGGCGTGGAAATGGATGGCGCCATAGTGCTCGGGCTTGCGCCACCAGCACATCTCCTCGCCGCTCCAGCACCAGCCCTTCATCGCCCTGGCCGGCAGGTGCTCGAGTTGGCCCTCGAGCTTGTGCGGGCCCGTGTCGTGGATGCGGGTCGTGCGGGTGCCTTGGGCGAAGTCGAAGGCGAAAGCCAGGTCGGGGAGGAGATCGGCCGGCAGCGGGCGGACGAGGAGGGCCTCGAGCCGCTCCGGCGGCAGGGCGCGGGCGAGGAGGCGCGGGCTGTCGATCTTGCCGTTCAGGTGGCTTCGGCGGGGGCTGCCCTCGGCCGCGATCAGCAGATCGGCGCCGGCGAGGTCGGGTCTCGTCGCCGAGGCGCTGGCCATGGCGGCGTCGGCGCCGCCCGGATAGGCCAGAAGTGGGCGCTGGATCAGGGTGGCGGTGCCGGTCGTGGCGTCGAAGGTCAGGGCCGCCAGGTACCAGTGGCGCTCGTGGAGCGGGGCCTCGCTCGAAAGCGTGGTCGCGCCGATCTGGCCGACGAGCCCGCCCTTGTCGCCGATGGCCAGCGCCAGATCGTCGCCGAGCGCCAGGATCGCCTGGCGGCCCTTGGCCGGCGTGGTCGGCCAGACCATGGCCATGAGCGTGAAGCTCTCGAGGGCGGCGAAGGCGGGGTGATGCGGGACGACGCCGAAGGAGCCGGCGCGGATCGGCTGGTTTCGGCCCTGGTACTCGCCCTCGATCGGCGATGGCACGGGGCGTGCTTGTAGCCGGGACCCTCGGGGTTGGCGTCGCCGTGGATCAGGCGGACGATCTCGGCCCGGAAACGCTGGCCCTTGAAGGCGCTGACCTTGAACTCGATCGCCTCGCCCGGGGCCACGCTGAATTTGTCGGCATAGCCGATCAGCTCCAGCATCAGTTCAGCTCCTCACCGGTGAGCGCCTTCCAGCGCAGCTTGAAGACTGCCCATTCCGCCTCCTCCCGGCTCTTGAAGACGTGGTCGTGGAGGATCTCGATCGGCCGTTTGCGGTCACCGTGGATGGCGAGCTTCCATTCCTTGAAGGGCTTGGTGCAGACCAGGACGTACTTGCCGTCGAGCGGCGCGCCGCGCATGCGATTGAGGACGCGCAGCAGGCCGGGGCTGTGGCGGCCGTAGGGGCTCTGCCGGAACTCGTCGACGAGCATGCGGTCCTCGGGCTGGATCTGGGAGCGCATGTTTCTCTCACCCCTGGAGCGTTATCGCCCGCTCCTCGTCGATGCTCTGCTGGGCGGCGAGGACGATGCGGAGCGAGTTCACCGCATCGGCCATGCTGTCGGTGAGGTCGGTGTCGTTCAGGATGGCGTCCAGGAACAGCGCCTGCTCGCGCTCGCAGAGCTCCTGGTGGTCGGGCTCGTCCTCGGTCGAGATCCACTCGTCCGGACGCTTGAAGTTATTGTCGGCGTCGATCTCACTATGGTGCAGCTTGATCGCGTTGGTCTTGGTGTGCTGGTCGATGTCGGCCGAATCGGAGACCTTGTCGGCCCTGGCCTCGCTCTGCCCCTCCTGCGGCTTGTAGGCAATCGAGGCGGCGCCCTTCGGGCCCCAGACGTCCTTCACGAAATAGGCGACCTCGGACATCATCGGTCCCCAGCCGGCCTCGTACCAGCCGACCGAGCCGTCGTCGAAGGTGACGTGGAGGTGGCCGTAGTTCTGCACTTTCGTCTCGGCGCTGAGCTTGGCCCCGATGCCGTGGACGCGCACCGGCCTGGCGCGGGTCATCTGGCACATCACGTCGACATAGTGGACGCCGCAATCGACGATCGGGGTCAGGCTCTCCATCAAGGCCTTGTGCCAGTTCCAGGCCGGTCCCGACGACTGCTGGTTGAGGTTCATGCGCATGACGAGCGGCTTGCCGAGCCCCTGCGCCAGCTCGACGAACTTCGTCCAGGCCGGGTGCACGCGCAGGATGTAGCCCAGCACCAGCTTGCGGTTCTTCTCCTTCGCCCTGGCGACGACGCGCTCGGCGTCGGCGTTGGTGGTGGCGATCGGCTTCTCCATGAAGACATGGCAGCCGGCATCCATGGCGCGGATGGCGAGGTCGGCATGGGTGTCGGGGTAGGTATTGATCGAGACGGCATGCGGCCTGGTCTCGCGCAGCGCCGTCGCGAAGTCGTTGAAGCGCGGGTAGCCGGCGATCTCGTCTGGCAATTTGGTCGACGGGCCCATCGAGCGGCTGACGAGGCCGACCAGCTCGAAGCCGGGATTGCGATGATAGGCCTTGGCGTGGCTCGCCCCCATGTTGCCGACACCGACAACGAGCACCCGTACCGGCTCCGCCATGACGTCCCCCCTTCAGTTGCTGGCGGCCATGTTACGCACCGGCCGGCGCGCGGCAAGGCCCCTCACCCCTTGACAGCTCCCAAGGTGAGCCCCTTGACGATCCAGCGTTGCGCCACGAGAGCGAAGAGGATCATCGGCAGGATTGCGACGATCGAGGCCGCGGTCATGGGTCCCCAGTCGATCGAGGCATAGCCCCGAAACGAGGTGACAGCGACGGTGATCGTCTGCGCGTTCTTGAAGGTCAGGCCGAGTGCTATCGCCAGCTCGTTCCAGATCCAGATGGCGTTCAGGATTGCTGTCGCCGCCAGCCCCGGCAGTGTCATCGGCAGGTAGACCCGTATCAGCACGGCCAAATGGCCGCAGCCGTCGATCCGCGCCGCCTCCTCGAGCTCGACCGGCACTTCAGCGAAAAAGCTGCGCAGCATCCAGATTGCAAAGGGCAGGACGTGCACCTGATAGATCAGGGCGAGGCCGAGATGTGTGTCGTAGAGGCCGATCGCCTGGTAGAGCACGTATATCGGAATGATGAAGAGGAACTCGGGCAGCATGTAGGCGAGCAGCAGCCAAGCCGCGATCAACCGCTTGCCCCGCAGCCTGAGGCGGTTGAGGGCATAGGCTGCCGGCACCGCGATCAGGGTCGCCAGGACGACGCCCAAGACGGTCACGACGCAGCTGTTGAAAACGGCGCCGCGGAAGGCGTCGTTGTCCCACAAGGCCGAGTAGTTGCGCCAGACCGGGGCGAACGTCCAGACGGGTGGGATGGCGAAGGCGTCACGCTTGGTCTTGAGCGAAATCGATAGGATCCAGGCGATCGGAAAGAGGGTGACGGCCATGGCGGCGAGTGCCACCACGTAGGCCGGCAGCAAGGTCAAGATGCGCTGCAGGCGCATCGACCTAGTCTCGCCGCTCGCTGCCGAGGCGCAAATAGAGCGCGCAGAGGGCGAGCACGAGGATTGAGAAGAGGACCATAACGGCCATCGCCCGGCCGATCTGCAGATACGCGAAGGCGGTGCGATAGGCGAGCGTCTGCGCCACCTCGGTCGCCAGCCCCGGTCCGCCACCCGTCGTGCCGAAGACGATGTCGAAAACCTTGAGCGTGTCGATGGAGCGGATGATCAGCACGGTGAGCAGCAATGGCGCGAGTTGCGGCATCGTGATGTGGCGGAAGATCCGCCACTCGGAGGCGCCGTCCAGGCGCGCCGCCTCGCGCGGCTCGGCCGCCAGCGACTGCAGGCCAGCGAGCAGGATGATGAAGACGAAGGCGGTCTGCCACCAGGTGTCGACCATGACGATGGTGAACATCGCGGTCGCCTCGGTGCCGTAGAACGTCGAGGGGCCAACGCCGATCAGACCCAGGAGGTAGTTGACGATGCCAAGGAAGCTATCGAGCATGACCTTGGACATCAGCGCCACGATGATGCCGGAGATCATCAAGGGTGTGAGCAAGAGCGTGCGAACCAGGGTGGCGCCGAAGCGGAGCCGGTCGACCGCAACGGCGATGCCGAGGCCGAGCAGGAGCTCGATGGCGGTGGCCGAGGTCGCGAACACCAGGGTGTTCTTCATGATCAGCCAGAACTCGACGTCGCCGAGGAGGCGGGTGTAGTTGGCGAGACCGATGAAGCTCATCGACCGGCCCCAGTTCCAGTCGAAAAGGCTGATGAAGAGCGCGTAGGCGAAAGGGTAGAGGGAGCTCGCACCGAGCACCAGGAGCATCGGTGCGACCAGGAGCCAGCCGGCAGCGTTACGGATTCAGCATCTCCAGGAATCGTGCCTGGAGTGCCTCGGTCGCAGCCTCGGGGGTGGCGCCACCATGTATCTCGTGAATGGCGTCGACGATGGCGAGCGCGTACTCGGCCCAGCCTTCGCGAAAGACCACGGTCGATCGCGAGGTGCGCATGCTGTCCTGGACAACTTTGACATAGTCCGGGTTCAACTCCGCCTTGTAGCCGGCATCATCCCAGGTCGAGAGGCGAGCAGCACCGCCGTGCATGGCGCCGATTCGGGGTTCGGCCGACTTGCTGGTCATCCACTGGATGAAGTACCAGGCGGCGTCCGGCTCTGCGGCATTCGCGGGAATGCCGAGCCCCCACATCCAGTGGCCGGTGAACGACCCGCCGCCGGCGTCCGCGGGCGGCAGCGTGGCGTAGCCGGTCTTGCCGGCAACCTGCGACTCCTCGGGGTTCTCGAAGCCCGGACCGAACAGGCTCGCGTCGATGAAGAAGCCGGCCCTGCCCTGCTGAAACAGTAGGCTGGCGTCGGGCCAGTCGAGGGCGAGGATGTTGGGCGGCCCCGCCTTCATCATGCCGGCATAGTGCGAGAGGCCGGCGGCGATGCGCGGATCGGTGAGCCGGGGCTTCGACCAGTCGCCGTCGAACCAGACATTGTAGGGCAAGGGTGTCGGCTCGGCACCCTGCATTGTAGACAATGCCGGTCACGGTATCGATGGGCGTATCGGAGCGGATGCCGCGCATCACCGCACCGGCGACCTGACCACCGCTCTTCTCGCTGATGGTCGCCGCCGCCTCGATCAGCTCTGGCATGGTCGCCGGCACGGCGCCGTCGAGATACGCGTCGACATGTTCCTTGTTGTAGAAGAGGATGTAGCTCTCGAAGCTCACCGGGATCGCATAGTCCTCGGCATCGGCGTCTCCTGGCGGATACTGGGTGGCAGCGAGGAAGCCCGCCGGAAAGTCGCCTAGGCCGTAGTCCTCGGCGGTCAGCTCCGGATCGTCGAGGAACGGCGTCAGGGGCTGGATGAGACCGGCCGACCATTGGGTGAAAGCGGTCGAATCCATCGGCAGGAAGTAGACGTCGGCGACGCCCTCCGTCGCCCGCAGCGCCAGCTCCATCCGATCGAAATAGAGGTCCTCGGCGAAGGCCTGAACGTCGACAGAGATGCCGGTCGCTTCCTCGAATTCCGGCAGAAGCTCGCGTATCCCGTTGGCGACCGGGTGCTCCGCGATGAGCACCGTGATCTCGCTGCCTGCAAACCGCTGCCAATCGATGGCCATTGCCGGCGTCGAGACAAGTCCCAGCGCCGGCAGGACGGCGGCCAGGACGAGGCGCGTATCTCGCTGCATGGTTCTTCCTCCCTCTTTGTTCGGTTATTGCTGGCCCACGATTGGTCAGCCGGTCCAGGTTCCGTATTTCGCTTCGATGTTGCCGCGCAGCTTGTCGATGAAGGCATGGTCGATGACCGCGTCATGCGCGATGCCGTACCAGAGTCCGGCCCGGCGGACGTACTCGCGCAAGTCGGCGAGCGCGATCGCCGCCTCGTTCCAGGTGATGCCCATGGCCTCGGGACGGATGTCGACGCCGACCCGGTGGATGGCGTCGAGCATCTGCTTCGCCCCGCTGTCGTGCAGGAGCGAGCCGACATAGATGCCTAGACAGACCGGCTGGCCGTGCAGGAAGGGCCGTCGCGTATGGTATTCGAGCGCGTAGAAGACAAAATGGTCGATGCCTTCGATGTGGCGAGGGTTCCAGCCGGCATTGTGAAAGGTGGCGCCGCCCCAGCGATTTGCCTCCATGAGCGCGCGAATGCCTGTCTCATTGACGGCATTGATGTCGTCGAGATGGGTCATGACGAGATCGAAGCGCTGCCGGGCGGCATCGACGAGCCGCTGATCGTAGGGCCATTTCGCTTCACATTTGCCGAGACGATCGGTGTAGGCCCAGTCGAGATGGCCGGTGTGGTAGCAGAGAATTTCGCATACACCGCTACGGTTGATGTGGGACGGCGCAGATTGGATGACGTCGAAATCGACGTAGACCGCCTCGGGCACGGCATAGCCCATGTAGCGAACCTGACCGTTCTGGCGAACGCCAGCGCGATGTCCGAATACGGCATTGACCGACATCGAGGTCGGGATTTGAAAGAGCGGCAGGCGCGTCCTCCGGGCGAAATACTTGGCGGTGTCCACCGCCCGTCCACCACCGATCCCGATGATGCATTCGGCCGGCGGCAGACCATCCAGAACCTTCTCCAGCATCTCCACATCCATGGAGGAGGCGAAGACTGGCCCGACAAGACCATCATCGAACGCCCCCTCGAAGCGTTCCCAAAGCTCCTCCATGGTCACCACGAGATACGGGCGATGAACGAAATTCCTGAGCTCGCATATGAGATTGCGACCATAAATGGTGTTGAAGGTCGCCTCCATTCCGCCTCGCTTCGCTGGTCTCTGATCCATCGAGTGGCACTGTCGAAGAGCCTTGTGAAGGCGTCAAGTGCTGAGCAGACCACCTTGACGAATGCCACGCACTCGGTGACGTTGGTGTCTGGGAGCAAAGGAGCCTGCGCCTTGAGCCAGAACGGGCAGCCCAAGCTGACGGTCGCCAACGCGACGAAATATTACGATACGGGCACCGGGCGGGTGCACGCGCTCGACGATTTCTCGATTGAAGTGCAGCCTGCCCTGGCGCAATCTCATCAAGAACATCGAGCTGCCGTTCGAGATCCGCGGCCAGCGTCCGGACCAGGCGCGCATCGATGCCCTGCTGGCGGAAGTCGGACTGACCGGGTTCGAGAGCAAGATGCCGCGCGAGCTTTCCGGTGGCATGCAGCAACGGGCTTCGATCGTCAGAGCACTCTCGGTCGATCCGTCGCTGCTCCTGATGGACGAGCCGTTCGGCGCCCTCGATGCCTTCACCCGCGACGAGATGAACCTGCTGATCCAGCAGATCTGGATGGAGACGAGGAAAACCATCGTCTTCATCACGCACAACATCGCCGAGGCGGTCTTCCTGGCCGACCGGGTCTTCGTGATGAGTGCCAGGCCGGGCCGTCTGGCGCGTATCTTCGAGATCGACCTGCCGCGGCCGCGCAACCTCGAGATCTTCATGGCGCCGCATTTCATCGAGCTCGTCGGTGAGATCAAGGGCTCGATCGATCACAAGCCGCAAGTCCGGGCGGCCTAGGAGCACCAGACCGATATGGCGAGCGTCGACAGGGAGCTCCGGGACAAGATCCCGACCTTCGAGAAGGCCGGGGCCGCTGATGTCGGCAACTGGTCGAGCGCCGCCTCGACACTGTCGATCCTCAAGGGCAGCCGGGATGTGACACTGATCCTGGTCACCGCGATCATCGTCTTCGGTGGTGCCGAGCTGTTGCTGCGGCTGTTCGAGGTGCCGGCCTACATCGCTCCGACGCCATCCCAGGTGGTCTGGGCGCTGATCACGGACTTTCCGTATATCGGGCCGCATATCGGCTATACGCTGATCGAGCTTCTCGTGGGCTTCTCGATCGGCGCCTCGATCGGCTTCGTTCTGGCGGCCGTGATCACCCAGTTCCCGCTGGTCGAGAAGATCGTGGCCCCCTACATCCTGCTGCTCGTGACGACGCCGATGCTGGCCCTGGTGCCGCTCTTGATCCTCAAGTTCGGCTTCGGCCTCACGCCGCGCATCATCGCCGTGACGCTGGCCCTCCGTACCATGGTGATGATCAACGCCGCGACCGGCTTTCGCCGCACCGACCTCGCAAAAATTGCCCTGGCGCGCAGCTTCGGCGCCTCGACGCTGCAGATCTTCCTGAAGATCCGCATCCCCATGGCCATGCCGATGGTCATCGTCGGGCTGATGATCGGCTCCATCTTCGGCCTCCTGACGGCCGTGGGTGCGGAGATGGTCGGCGGCTCGTTCGGACTCGGCAACCGTCTGACGTACTACTCGTCGCTGATCCAGATGCCGCAGTTCTTCGCCTGCATCCTCGTGCTCGCGGTCATCGGCATCTCGATCTATGTTTTCTTCTACTGGGTCGGCAAGAAATGGGCGAGCTGGGAAAGCTGATCGCCCGAACAAGGGAGACAGGGATGCTGGAGGCTTCCGAGGCGGCGGTTCCTTTCGGCGACGGGCGGCACGGTGGCGGCTCTCGGGCTCGGGTCGGCGGGCTTTCGCCCCGGGCCGTGCGCAGGCGGCGAGCGGCACCGTCCGCTGGGTCAGCCCGCGTGGCACGATCGAGGTGCTCGACGACTATCCCTATTGGGTTGCCAAGAAATACGGCTGGTTCGGCGACATCGAGACGACGCTGGAGCCCGGGCCGATGGAGGCGACCGCCACCATCAAGCTGGTGGATCAGGAGCAGTCCGACATGGGCTTCCCCTCACCCGGCGTCTTCTCGCTCGGGCTCGAGCAGGGCATGCCGATCACCTCGGTCTGGCAGATGGGCGCCTTCGACGTCTTCAGCTTCGCGTTCCGCCCGGGCGAGAAGCCGGCCGATCCGAAGGAGCTGGCGGGCAAGACCATCCTCCTCGGCTCGATCGGCTGGAAATCGATCGTCGATCCGGAGCTCGCCCAGCTCGGCATCGATCCGGCCAGTGTCGAGTAGCTACGCCGAAGCCGGCAATCTCTGGGGCCAGGCACTGCTGCAGGGCCAGGGCGACGTCGCTTTGTCATGGGAGGGCCTGCGAGCGCAGTGGACCGGCCAGGTCTCGAGTTCGACTATCTCCTGCCGTACGATTTCTCGAGGTTGCCGGCCAACACCTTCGTGGTCCGCCGCTCGGACGCCGAGGACGCGGCGAAGGCCGAGCTCTACGAAGCCTATCTCCGCGCCTGGGCCATGGGCCTGGAATTCGGCTACCTCAACCCTCGGGCGACGACCCAGATCGTCATGGATCAGTTCCCGGGCCTGGCCTCGACCCTCGCACCCGACATCGCCACCGAGTCCATGATGCAACCCGCCAAGGTCTTCGCGGTCCCTGGGACCAGCGCGAGGGGTGGGGCTGGCACGACATGGAGCAGTGGTAGTTCTTCCGATCTCCTTTGAGATCGGGCAGATCACGAAGCCCATCGTCGCGACCGATGTGTGCAGCAATGCGTGGGTGCCAGCGGCCAATGACTTCGACCACGCGGCCGTTCAGGCGGCGGCCGACGGCTTCGAGCTGAGCGACGACATACGCCGCCGTGGACGTGGCGGTGATCGAGTCCCGCCTACTTAGGGCTTCGGTTCAGCCACGGCGGACGCCCGGCCTCTCTCGGCGGGGCGTCCACCGCCTCGATGTCGGCGGAAAGGGCCGCTGCTCGGGCGAGGTCGACCAGGTTCTGCAGGTGGCCCGCGCTGGGGCTGTAGCAGACATTGATCACCAGGGCGTCGGTGTCGCCGATCGCGAGCGAGGCGTGCGCCATGGTGCTGTCGATATAGAGCGCATCGCCCTCGTTCAGGCGGGCCGGCGCGTAGTGCTCCGTATGCACCTCGATCGGACCACGCAGCACGTAGATGAACTCCTCGCCCGAATGTCGGCTGAGCTGGCTGAACCTGACCAGCGAACGGGCACGGATGGTGATCAGTGATGGGCACCATAGCCTTTGCGACAGGTCGGTGCAGAGGTAGCGGTAGTCGTAGTTCGGGCGTCCTGACCAGCATCTCCTCGCCCGGTCGGGTGATGCTCTCGCCGGGGCCGTCACCGCCTTTACCGGCGACCTCGGCGGGGGGTGACGCATCGAAGAAGGCGCCGATGTCGACCCCGAGGCCCTCGCTGAGCTGCACCAGCTTGTCATAGGTCAACGACATCTGGCCGTTCTCGACCTTCGACAGTGTCGAGACGCTGACCCCGGTGCGGAGCGCCACCTCGGCGAGGCTGATGCCGAGCCCGTTGCGGATCGCGCCGCAGCGCGCGACCGAGCTGGCTACTGCGCCGGCCGCGGCTGTTCCTGTGGCTCAGTCGGTGCGGCCACGCGCCTCGATCGCCCAGATATCGACGAGATCATCGCCGCGCACACAGTGATAGTGGTCGTAGAGATTCATGGTCGGATCGCAATGCGGCACCATCCATGTGGTCAGCTCGCCGAGCTCCACTGGCCTGTCAGCACCGGTGAGGTCGAGACGGCCGAACTGATCGCCGAACCGGGCTAATAGTAGGTGGAGCCCGGCGTCGGCCCCGCCACAGGACCGGCATCGGCCCGTCCATCGAGAAGCTCTTCGAGCCCGCGTCGATCGTGGCGAAGTCCCGATGCTGCCGGCTGATCACACGGCTCACGACGAAGAGCGCCGGCAGGACCGGCCTATCTCCTCCAGCACCGATCTCGATCGAATTGTAGATCACGTCGGAGAAGACATAGGAGCCGACCTGCAGGTCGGTGAAGAGGCCAAACTCGTGGTCGAAGTCGCGGGTGCCGGTGCCGCTGCCGGTGACGATCGGGCAGGGATGGCCCTGCTCGACCAGCGTCGCGCAATGTCGTGCGAACTGGGAAGCGCGGGCCAGCGCCTTGCCCGGATGCCGCCCGGCGCTCGGCATAGCCTGGGATCGCCTCGGGTCTGGCCGGCATAGCCTGCACGCCGACGAGCTCGAGTCCATCGGCTTCACGGATCGCCTTGGCCAGCGCGAGCGCCGCTTCGGGACGGGTGACGCCCTATGCGGTGCGTGCCGACATCGACGTCGATCAGGAGCTTCAACCGCCTGCCGGCCTCGGTCAGGCGGCCGCCAGCTCGGCGACATTGGCGACATCGTCGACAACGACAGCGAGATCGGCGAGCCGGGCGTTCAGGCCCATCAGGCGCTGAACCTTCGGCCGGCTGGTCACCGGTGCGGTGATCAGGAACCCGTCGAGGCCGGCCGCGGCCAGCGCTTCGGCCTCGCCGAGCTTGGCGCAGCAGAGCCCGATGGCGCCGGCCGCCAGC
Organism: Rhodospirillales bacterium; assembly: GCA_016710335.1. NCBI lineage: Bacteria > Pseudomonadati > Pseudomonadota > Alphaproteobacteria > Rhodospirillales > Rhodospirillales bacterium. The sequence continues at coordinate 17,807 of JADJXQ010000011.1, read as the reverse complement.
TGGGCTCGGCCGACAGCCGCCGATTTGTGCGACTTGGCATGCGGCCGAAGCGCTACCCCGCGTTCCTTCGCCCGGCCATGCACGGTGCGCAGGTTCAGCTCGAACGCGTCGAGGTCGAGCACCAGGGCCGGGGTGTCGAGCAGGAGACGGAGCCGAGCTGACCGACGAGCGCGGCATTGGGGCTGGATCTGGGGGACGTGCTCATGCGCACGTCTCCTCGCTCGGTGATTCGCCAGGATCCGGCGGTGACAGCGGTGACGAGGCCGGTGCAGAACAGATGCTCTGTCGGCGGTGATCGTCTCGCCGAGGCTGTCGGTGTGGACATAGCGGCCGGGCCGCCGCTCGAGGACGGAGGCGTCGCCGATGGCACCGGGCGCGAGGCTGCCGAGATCGTTGCGGCCGATGGCGGCCGCCGGGTGCAGGGTGGCCGTGCGGATCACGTCGTCGAGGCGCATGCCGAGAGCCAGGAACTTGGACAGCGTGCTCAACAGATCGTAGGCCGGCCCATGGATGCAGAGCGTGTGCACGTCGCTGGAGATGACGTCGGGGAGGAAGCCCTGCTGCAGCATGGCGGTCGCCGTCTCGAAGGCGAGCGAGCCCATCCCGTGGCCGATATCGAAGACGACGCCGCGCTTGCGGGCGCTGTGCATGTCGGCGCGGATCTGGCGGTGGCCGTCGATCGGCGCGTTCGGGAACGGCTTGAAGCAGTGGGTGAGGACGTCGCCCTTGCGCAGATGCTCGATGATCTCGTGGCGGCCGGGCGGCGGGTAGTCGAGATGGGTCATCAGCGGCATGTGCAGCTTGTCGGCGGCATCGAGGGCGGCGTTGAAGGGACCGGCGCCGTTGCTGCCGCTGGTGACCTGGCCGACCCGGACCTTGACGCCGACGAGGTGCTCGAGGTGCTCCGGGCGACGGCCACCACCTCGCGCGGGTTGCAGAGGCGGATGTCGAGGTTCTCGCCCACCATGACGTTCTTCGAGAACGCGCAGATGCCGGCGAAGGAGATGTTCATGTAGGCCAGGATGCGGACCCTGGAGCGCTCGATGACGTGGTGGCGAAAGCCCGGGAAATTGCCGGGCCCGGCGCTGCCGGCATCCACGAACGTGGTGGTGCCGCTGCGCCGGGCGAGCTTGTCGGCATTCACGCCCAGTGAGGTGCCACCCCAGTAGACGTGGGTGTGCAGGTCGATCAGCCCGGGCGTGACGAGGCGGTCGGTCACGTCGACGACGTTCTGGGCGCGCTCGGCCGGAATGTCGTCGTCGAGGGCGGCGACCCGCCCCTTGGCGAAGGCGACATCGGCGCGCCGATCGACGTTCTGGCCCGGATCGAGGACGTGGCCACCTTTGAGGATCTGATCGAACAAGGACGAGGCTCCCGCGGGCGCCTACTACCGCGTGGACTGTGGCCGCGCACATTTTTCTGTTTCGGTAATGAAGCATGACCTGTTTACGATACGAAACAGCAAGAGAAAACAGGTTTCGCGACGCTCGCACGGATCGCAGTCGCTGGGCCGACGAGCCTGAAACGAGAGCAAAGGGGAAGAACGCGGCAGGAGAACGTCAACTACGAGCTCGTGCCGGGCGAGTATCGCGCGGTCACCGAGAACAAGCCGATCGGCGGCCAGAAGATCGGTATGAAGCGTCCTCGCGACCGGCGGGGTGGTCAATCCGACGCCCACCGTCACCGCGCTGGCGCTGCGCGCCGCCGAGCATCTGCGCGACAACTTCGCCGAGCTGCGCCGGGCGACGAAGCCGCTCGAGGCGTGACATAGGATTTATAGCCTATACCGATCCGGAACGCAAGCCCGTGCGGGGTTCGATCGGCAAATCATGGTCCTCGGGTTCGTTGCTGCGGCGGGTGGCGCCAGGAGGCACGGAATCGCTGTCCCGGACCTCGGGTTCGTTCGTCGAATCCCCGGGTTCCATCGTCGAATCCCCCGGGTTCGCTCGTCGAATCGGTGGGTTCGATCGTCGGTTCCGCGGGTTCGTTCGCCGGCACCTGTCGCGGAATCCGCGACATTTCGCGCCCGATGTCGCAGATTCCGCGACATCACGATCGCTTATGTCGCAGCTTTCGCGACATCCTTGGGTTCGCTGTCGCGGATTCTGCGACAACCCGAGCCGAATTGCTGCATGAAATGCGACGATCCGGGCTGCCGAGCGCCGATTCGCCGCCGCCACGCCCCGCCTGCCGCGACTGCCATAAGCTTTCGTGATACTCTGGCGGATTCGAAGCATCATGCCACCCGCCCCCTGGAGGCCCGAAACGTGACCCGCGACGAACTGCTTGCCCGCCTCGACGCCATTCCGCGCGTGCCACTGGCGCATTTGCCCACACCGCTCGAGCCGGCGCCACGGCTGACCGCAGCGCTGGGCGGGCCGGAGATCTGGCTGAAGCGGGACGACCTGACCGGCCTCGCCTTCGGCGGCAACAAGACCCGCCAGCTCGAGTACGTCTTCGCCGACATCCTGGCCAAGGGTGCCGACACGGTGATCGGCAGCGCCTACACGCAGTCGAACTGGTGCCGGCAGATGACGGCGGCGGCGAAAAAGCTCGGCCTCGACATCCATCTCGTGCTGCTGCACGGCGAGAAGGGGCCGGCGTTGCAGGGCAACTTCCTGCTCTACCGGCTGATGGGGGCCGAGATCGAGGTGGTCGATCTGACCAGCCTCGAGCAGGTCCAGCCGCTGCTCGAGGCGAAGGCGGCCAAGCTGCGCGAGGCCGGCCGCAAGCCCTACATCGTGGGGCCGATGCAGACCGAGAACCTCGTCACGGGTGCGCTGGGATATGTGCGGGCCGCTCTCGAGATCGACGAGCAGCTCGAACGGCAGGGCTTCGCGCCGAGCCATCTCTATCTCTCGGGTGCGAACATGACGCCGGCCGGGCTCGCGCTCGGCTTCGAGCTCATCGGCCGCAAGCTGGCGCTGCACAGCATCGCTCCCATCAAGGGCAGACGGACCGCGCCTGGGACATCGCCCGGATCGCCACGGCGACGGCCCGCCGCCTCGGGCTCGATGCCACGATCGATCCTTCTTCGATCCTGAGCTCGGACGAGTATATCGGGCCGCGCTATGGCGTGGTGTCGGACGCCGCCCGGGAGGCGCTGGCGCTGGTCGCCCGGACCGAGGGCGTCATCCTCGACCCGGTCTACAGCTCGAAGGCGATGGCCGGGCTGATCGACCACGTCCGCCAGGGCCGGCTCACCTCGAGCGACACCGTGATCTTCGTCCACACGGGCGGCACGCCGGCGCTCTTCGCCTATGCGGAGGACGTGATCGTCGACTGAGGCTCAGGCGGCCTCGCCCTGGCGGAACTGCAGGTCGGCGAGGCGGGCGTAGAGCCCGCCGCGGCCGATCAGCTCGCGATGCGTGCCGGCGTCGACGATCTGCCCGTCCTCCATGACGAGGATCCGGTCGGCCTTGAGCACGGTGGCGAGGCGGTGGGCGATGACGATGCTGGTGCGGTTGCGCATCAGGTAGTCGAGCGCCTGCTGGACGGCGAACTCGCTCTCGGCATCGAGCGAGCTGGTCGCCTCGTCGAGCAGGAGGACGGCGGGATCGCGCAGGATGGCCCGGGCGATGGCGATGCGCTGGCGCTGCCCGCCCGAGAGGCGGACACCCTTCTCGCCGAGGAAGGTGGCGAAGCCCTCGGGCAGCGCCTCGATGAAGCCCCTGGCCGCCGCCGTCTCGGCGGCTTCCAAGACCTCCGCGTCGCTGGCCTCGGGCCGGCCGTAGCGGATATTGGTCCAGGCATCGGCGGAGAAGATCACCGGCTCCTGCGGCACGAGGCCGAGGCGCGAGCGGTAGCGGGCCGGGTCGAGCTGGTCGATGGGCTGGCCGTCGAGGCGGATGCGCCCCGCTTGCGGGTCGTAGAAGCGCATGAGGAGCTGGAAGATGCTCGTCTTTCCGGCGCCCGACGGGCCGACCAGGGCGACGCTCTCGCCGGGTCGGACCGCCAGGTCGAGGCCGTCGAGGATGATGCGCTCGGGGTGGCCCGGATAGGCGAAGCGGACCGCTTCGAAGCGCACCTCGCCGGCGGTTCGCTCCGGCAGCGCCAGGGGTGCTGCCGGTGCCCTGATGGCCGGCTCGCTGTCGAGCAGCTCGAAGAGCCGCTCGGTGGCGCCGGCGGCGCGTTGCAGATCACCGACGATGTCCGAGAGCCCGCCCACCGCGCTCGCCACAACGGTGGCGAAGAAGACGAAGGCCGAGAGCTCGCCCGCCGTGATCCGGCCGGCGAGCACGTCCTGGCCGCCCATCCAGAGCACCGCGACGATAGCCCCGAAGACGAGCGTGATGACCACCGCCGCCAGCATCGAGCGGGCCTTGGCGCGGGCCGCGGCGGCCTCGAACGCGGCCTCGCTGGCGGCGGCGAACGTCGTCGCCTCGCGCTCCTCCTGGGCGAAGGCCTGCACGGTGCGCACGGCGTTGACCGTCTCCTCGGCGCGGCCGCTGACATCGGCGAGCCGGTCCTGGGCGGTGCGCGACAGGCGGCGGACCTTGCGACCGAAGACGACGATCGGCACGACGACCAGCGGCACGACCAGGAGGACGAGGCCGGAGAGCTTCGGGTTGCTGTAGACGAGCAGGCCGATGCCGCCGACCGTGAGCAGGATGTTGCGCAGCGCCTGGGTGACGGTCGAGCCGATCACCGTCTGCACGACCGTCGTGTCGGTGGTGAGGCGCGACAGCACCTCGCCGGTCCGCGTGGTCTCGAAGAAGCCGGGCGGCATGCGGATGATGTGGCGATAGACCTGGTTGCGAAGCTCGGCCACGACCCGCTCGCCGAGCCAGGTCACGAGGTAGGAGCGCAGATAGGTGGCGACGGCCAGCGCCAGGATGACGAGCAGCGAGGCGCGGAGCGCATGGTCCAGCGCCTGCGGCCGGCCGGCGCCGAAGCCGCTGTCGATCAGGTAGCGCAGGCCGACACCGAGCGAGAGCACCGCGGCCGCGGCGACGACAAGGGCCACGAGGGCACCGGCAACCCGCCAGCGATACGGGGCGAGATAGGCGGCGAGGCGGCGGAGCTGCCTGAAGTCGCGGCTCTTCATGCGTTCGACAGTGTCGGGAAGCGGGGCGGCTGCCCGGGTCATGCGGTGCTCCCAGGGAATCGGGCGTGGCGGGCAGGCAGCCGCCAGGGGTGTGACAGCAACCCCGCGCGAAGGGATGCCGGCGAAGGCTTGAGTTCGTCGGCCTGCCCCGCTATATACCGGCGGCTTGGCTTAGATGAAAGTTCCCGTGAAAAGGATATCCACCCGGCTTACCACGAGATCAACGTGGTGATGACCGACGGCTCGACCTTCAAGACGCGCTCGACCTGGGGTGCCGAAGGCGACACGCTGACGCTCGACGTCGATCCGAAGTCCCATCCCGCCTGGACCGGCGGCTCGATGCAGCTGCGCGAGCGTGGCCAGGTGGAGAAGTTCAACCGGCGCTTCCAGAGCTTTCGCCGCAAGGCCTGATCGCGCGCTACGCATCATTCGGAGACGACGATGAAGGTTCGCAATTCGCTGAAGACGGCGAGGACCCGCCACAAGGACTGCCGTCTCGTGCGGCGCAAGGGGCGCGTCTACATCATCAACAAGAAGGACCCGCGCTTCAAGGCCCGCCAGGGCTGAAGCCGGCGCCCTCGACGTGGACAAAAGCCGGGCCTGGTCCCGGCTTTGTTGTTTCGAGGTGAAGGGCAGGCATGGGCAGAGCCGGGCCGGATAAGCTCTTGCGGGCGATGCTGGATGCGGCGGTTGCGGTCGCCATGCCGGATCGCGCCGTGCCGGCACATCTGCCGATGCCTCCAAAGGGTCGCACGATCGTGATCGGCGCCGGCAAGGCGAGCGCGGCCATGGCCCGGGCCGTCGAGCAGCACTGGCCGGGCCCGCTCGAGGGTCTCGTGGTGACCCGCTACGGCCACGCCGTGCCCGTGCGAGCACATCGAGATCGTCGAGGCGGCGCATCCGGTGCCGGACGCGGCGGGCGAGGCCGCGGCGGCACGCATCCTCGCCATGGTCGAGGGTCTCACGGAGGACGATCTCGTCCTGGCGCTGATCTCGGGCGGCGGCTCGTCGCTCCTGGCCCTGCCGGCGCCGGGCCTCGGCCTCGAGGACAAGCAGGCCGTCAACCGCGCCTTGCTGCGCTCGGGCGCCTCGATCGACGAGATGAACTGCGTGCGCAAGCACCTCCGGAGATCAAGGCGGCTGGCTGGCCGCCGCGGCGCACCCGCCCGGCTGGTGGCGCTCTGGTGATCTCGGACGTGCTGGGCGACGACCCGGCTGTGGATCGCGTCCGGCCCCACCGTGCCGGACCCGACCACCCGCGCGGATGCGCTGGCCCTGGTCGAGAAATACGGGATCGAGCTCGCCCCGCATGTGCGGCGCCATCTCGAGGATCCCGCCTGCGAAAGCGTCAAGCCGGGCGACCCGCGGCTCGAGCGGGCGGAGACGGTCATGATCGCGACGCCGCAGGCCTCGCTCGAGGCGGCGGCGGAAGTGGCGCGCGCCGCCGGCATCACCCCCTTGATCCTCGGCGACAGCATCGAGGGCGAGAGCCGCGACGTCGCCAAGGTGATGGCCGCCATCGCCAAGCAGGTGATCCGCCACGGCCAGCCCTGCCCGCGGCCCTGCGTGCTGCTCTCGGGCGGCGAGACGACGGTCACCGTCCGGGGCGACGGCAGCGGCGGGCGGAACGTCGAGTTCCTCCTGGCCCTCGCCGTGGCGCTCGACGGCCTGGCGGGGGTGAGCGCGATCGCCGCCGACACGGACGGCGTCGACGGGGCCGCCGAGGTGGCCGGCGCCTGGATCGACGACGCGACCCTGGCGAAGGCGGCGTCGCTCGGCCTCGTCGCCAAGGCCAGCCTCGCGCGCAACGACGGCCACACGTTCTTCGGGACCCTGGGCCAGCAGGTCGTCACCGGGCCGACGCTCACCAACGTCAATGATTTCCGGGCCGTGCTGATCGACTGAGCGCCGGACAGCACCTCGCCGCCGGCGCAACACATCGCCGCGAAAATTCGATACAATCGCGCGACATGTATTGGCTTGCTCGATGCTGAACCCCGCTAACTCTAGCGCATCCACCCGAGCCCGCGTCGGAGACGGATTCTTGTCGACCGTTCGTCAGATCCTGCTGTCGCTGCTGCTCCTGGGCGGGGCGGTCGGCGGCTATTACTTCTACCATCATCTGACGGCGGCGAGCGTCATCCCCGGCGACGGCAAAGGCGGCGGGCGGACGATCTCCGTCGAGGTCGCGCGAGCGGTGCGCGAGACGGTGCGGGACCGGGCCGAGGCGGTCGGCACGACGCTGGCCAACCAGGCGATCGAGGTGGTGTCCCTGGCCTCGGGGCGGATCACCGAGCTGCTGTTCGAGCCGGGCCAGGCGGTCGAGGCCGGCGCCGTGCTGGCGCGCCTCGACGATGCCATCGAAGAGGCGGATCTCGACGAGGCGCGGGCGATGGCGAAGGAAGCGCAGTCGGCGCTGGACCGTGCCCGGCGGCTGCGGGCCAGCAACAACATCGCCGAGGCGACCGTGGTCGAGCTGGAGGCCGCCGCCGCCGCCGCCCAGGCGCGGGTCGACCGGGCGGCCCAGCGGCTCGAGGACCGGCTGGTCCGCGCCCCCTTCGACGGGGTCGTCGGCATTCGCCGGGTCGATCTGGGAGCCAGGGTCGACAACGACACGGTGATCACCACGCTCGACGATCGAAGCCGGATGATCGTCGAGTTCATGCTGCCGGAATTCTTCTACGGCCGCATCCAGCCGGGCCTCGAGGTCCAGGCCAGCAGCACCAGCTTCCCCGACCGCAGCTTCGCCGGCACGCTCACCAGCATCGACACGCGCGTCGACGTCACGAGTCGCGCCTTTCGCGTGCGGGCCTCGCTCCCCAACCCCGATCTCCTCCTGCCGGCGGGCCTCTTCGTGCTGGTCGACATCACGCTCGGCGAGCGCGACGCGGTCATCGTGCCGGAGGAGGCCGTGGTCAGCGAGGCCGATCGCAGCTTCGTCTATGTGGCAGGGCCGGAGCGGGCCGAGCGGCGGCTCGTCGAGCTCGGCGCGCGCAGCCTCGGCGTGGTCGAGATCGAGAACGGCCTCGAGGCCGGCGAGCTGGTCGTCACCAGCGGTCTGCAGCGCCTGCGCGACGGTGCGTCGCCATCAGCTACGAGGCGCCGAAGGCCGTCGATCCCGAGCGGATCGCCCTGCCGTCCGGAGACATCGGGTGACACTCTCGGAGCTCAGCATCCGTCGCTCCGTCCTCGCGACCGTGGTCAGCCTGCTCATCGTCGTCTTCGGCATCGCCGCGCTGAGCCGCCTGCCGGTGCGCGAGCTGCCCGACGTCGAGCGCGCCGTGGTGAGCATCACGACGAGCTACACCGGCGCAGCGCCAGAGATCGTCGACACCGACATCACCGAGGTGATCGAGGGGGCGGTGGCCGGGGTTTCCGGCGTGCGCGAGATCACCTCGGAGAGCCGCCGCGGGCGGGGCCGCACGACCATCACCTTCAACGGCGACCGCGATATCGACGAGGCGGCCAACGACGTGCGGGACGCCGTCGCCCGGGTGCGCGCCCGCCTGCCCGACGACGCGGACGAGCCGCAGATCGTCAAGAGCGACAGCGACGCCGACCCGGTGATGCGCCTCGGCATCGTCTCCGACCGGATGAGCCCGGCGGAGATCACCGACTATGTCGAGCGGTTCCTGGTCGACCGGCTGGCGACCCTGGATGGCGTCGCCAATGTCGAGATCAACGGCCAGCGGCGCTTCGCCATCCGCATCTGGCTCGACCGCCGGGCGCTCGCCGCCCGCGACCTGACGACCGCCGACGTCGAGGCGGCGCTCAGGCGAAGCAATCTCGAGCTGCCGGCGGGCGAGGTCGAGTCCACCGCGCGCGAGCTGACCGTGCGTCTCGACAGCCGGCTGCGCGATGTCGAGAGCTTTCGCCGGCTGGTGATCGCGACGGCGGGCGGCTACCCGATCCGCCTCGCCGACGTCGCCCGGGTGGAGCTCGGCGCGGAGGACGATTCGACCTTCGTCCGCTCGGACGGGCGGCCCGCCGTCGGCATCAACGTGCTGCGCCAGTCGCAGGCGAACACCATCGCCATCTCCGACGCGGTGCGGGCGGAGATCGAGCTCCTGCGGCCGATCCTGCCGGCCGGCATGGACATCATCGTCGGCTCGGACGACGCGATCTTCATCGCCGCCTCGATCCGCGAGGTGCTGACGGCGCTCGGCATCTCGATCATCCTCGTGGTGCTGGTCATCTTTGTCTTCCTCCTGTCGCTGAGGGCGACGCTGGTCCCGGCCGTCACCATTCCCGTCGCGGTCGTCGGCAGCTTCATCCTGATCCAGGCGCTGGGCTTCTCGATCAACGTGCTGACGCTGCTGGCGCTGATCCTCGCCATCGGCCTCGTCGTCGACGACGCCATCGTCATGCTGGAGAACATCCAGCGGCGGATCGAGGCGGGCGAGAAGCCGATCACGGCCTCGGTCCTGGGGGCGCGGCAGGTGACCTTCGCGATCATCGCCACCTCGCTCACGCTGATCGCCGTCTTCGTGCCGCTCTCCTTCATGCAGGGCCAGGTGGGCCGGCTCTTCATCGAGTTCGGCCTGGTGCTCGCCGCGGCCGTCCTGATCTCGACCTTCGTGGCGCTGACGCTCTGCCCCGCCCTCTGCTCGCGCGTGCTGAAGGGGAGGAGCGCCGGCGCCGCCGGGACGACCGGCGGCGGCCGGGCGGCGCGGGCGGTCGGCAACGTCTACCGAAGGCTCCTGCTGCGGACGCTCGCGGCGCCGCTGCCGGTCCTGGTCATGGGCCTCCTGCTCGCCGCCACCAGCTATGGGCTCTACGTCGCACTGCCGCAGGAGCTGACGCCCATCGAGGATCGCGGCGTTTTCTTCGTGCCCGTGATCGCGCCCCAGGGCAGCACCGTCACCTACACCGACGAGCGGGTGGCCGAGGTCGAGGGCGTGATTCGCCCGCTGCTCGAGGACGGCGAGGTCGAGCGCCTGTTCGCCATCGCCGGGTCGTTCAATTCCAACAACCGCGGCTTCGTCGTCGGCCGGCTCGCCGACTGGGGCCTGCGCGATCGATCCCAGCAGGCCATCATCAACGAGCTGGCGCCGAGGATCTCGGGCATCACCGGTGCCCGGGCCTTCCCGGTGAGCCCGGCCGGGCTCGGTCTCGGCGGCTCGAGCTCGCCCTTGCGCGTGGTCATCGGCGGCCCCGACTTCCAAAGCGCGAAGGAGTGGGCCGATGCCATCGTCGAGCGCGCCGAGGCGAACCCGCAGCTCCTCAATCTCGACGTCGATTTCGAGGAGAACCAGCCGCAGCTGACGCTGCGGGTCGACCGCGACCGGGCCGACGACCTGGGCATCTCGCTCGAGACCATCGCCCAGACGCTGCAGACCCTGCTGGCGTCGCGCGAGGCCACCGAGTTCATCGACCGCGGCCGCGAGTACCCGGTGATCCTCCAGGCCCGGGCGGAGGACCGGCGCAGCCCGACCGACCTCGAGAACATCTTCGTGCGCGGCACGAGGAGCGGCACGCTGGTGCCCCTGACCGCGCTGGTCCTTGCCGAGGAGGGGGCGTCCGCCCCGGCGCTGCGCCGCTACGACCGCCTGCCGGCGGTCGCCATCACCGCCGCGCTCGCCGACGGCTACGATCTCGGCTCGGCCATCGCCTATATCGAGGCGATCGCGCTGGAGACGCTGCCCGAGGAGGCGCGCCTCGGCTTTGCCGGCCAGAGCCGCGAGTTCATCGAGGCCAGGGGCGGCATGCTCTTCACCTTCGCCATGGCGCTGCTCATCGTCTTCCTCGTGCTCGCCGCCCAGTTCGAGAGCTGGATCCATCCGCTCATCATCATGCTCACCGTGCCGCTCGCCGTGGCGGGCGCCCTCCTCGCCCTCTACGTCACCGGCCTCTCGCTCAACGTCTACAGCCAGATCGGCATCGTGCTGCTGGTCGGCCTGATGGCGAAGAACGGCATCCTCATCGTCGAGTTCGCCAACCAGCTCCGCGACGAGGGCCATGGGGTGCGCGAGGCGGTGGTCGAGGCCGCCGTGCTGCGCCTGCGGCCGATCGTCATGACGGTGGTCTCGACCGTGCTGGGTGCCGTCCCCCTCGTCATCGCCACCGGTGCGGGGGCGGAGAGCCGGATCGCCATCGGCACGGTGATCATCGGCGGCCTCGGCCTCGCCTCGGTGCTGACGCTGGTCCTGACACCCGTGCTCTACGACCTGCTCGCCCGCTTCACGCGGCCGGCGAGCGCCATCGGCCGCGAGCTCGAGGCCGAGCTGTCGGCCGGCCTCAATGGCCGACGGACGACGAGAGCAGGTTGACGATCAGCACCCCGGCGACGATCAGGCCGAGGCCGACGATGGCCCAGAGATCGAGCCGCTGGCCGAAGACGACGAGCCCGACGAGCGAGATCAGCACGATGCCGAGGCCGGACCAGATCGCGTAGGCGATGCCGACAGGCATGGTGCGGAGCACGAGGGCGAGGAAGAAGAAGGCGAGCCCGTAGCACACCACGACCGCGACCGACGGCCAGAAGCGCGTGAACTGCTGCGACGCCTGCAGGGCCGTGGTGCCCGCGACCTCGCAGGCGATGGCGACGACGAGCTGCAGATAGACCATGGCGACATCATCCAGCCGGCCGGCGCGGCCGGCCATGTTGCGAGCCCGAGCATGACGGTGATCTACTACCTCTCCCATCCCGAGGTGACCATCGATCCGGCGATCCCGGTGCCGGGCTGGGGGCTCTCCGCCACGGGTCGGGCACGGGTGCTGGCGGTCCGCGACGCCGCCTGGCTGCGGGCCTGCCGGCGGATCGTCACCAGCGCCGAGCGCAAGGCCGTGGAGACGGCCGAGCTCGTCGCCGAGACATCGGCGGCGGAGATCGTGGTGCGCCCCGCCATGCACGAGAACGACAGGTCGGCCACGGGCTTCCTCGTGCCCGCGGAGTTCGAGCAGGTGGCCAGCGAATTCTTCGCCCGGCCGGAGGAGTCGGTGCGCGGCTGGGAGCGCGCAAGCGACGCCCAGGCGCGGATCGCGGGCGAGCTCGAGGCGGTGCTGGCGGGCCACGACCCAACCCTTCCCCTCCTCCTCGTCGGCCATGGCGGGGTCGGCACTTTGCTCTACTGCCGGCACGCGGGGCTTGCGATCGACCGCCGGCACGACCAGCCGAGGTCCGGCTCCGTCTTCGCCCTCGATGCCCGGAGCCTGGCACCCCTCTTCACCTGGCGGCCGATGGAGGAGGTCGAGCGGGTGCTCGGGCCTTGCTAAGCCGCGCCTTTCGCGGCCATGTTGCGGCGGGGAGACAACGCAGGAGATCGAGGCGTGGCCAGGGCCTATGTCTGCGGCACGCTGGACAGCAAGGCGACGGAGCTAGGCTTCATCCAGGCCTGCCTCGAGGCCGCGGGCGTTGCCACCTGCCTCGTCGATCTCGGCACCAGCGGCGAGGCCGCTCCGGCCGACGTTGCCGCCCGCGAGGTCGCCGCCCATCACCCGAAGGGCGAGGCAGCCGTCTTCACCGGCGACCGGGGCAGCGCCGTCGGCGCCATGGCCGAGGCCTTCGCCCGCTTCGTCCTGACCCGCGACGATATCGGCGGCATGATCGGCGCCGGCGGGTCGGGCAACACGGCCCTCGTCACGCCGGCCATGCGCGCCCTGCCGGTGGGCGTCCCCAAGGTCATGGTCTCGACCGTGGCCTCGGGCAATGTGGCACCCTATGTCGGCCCCGCCGACATCTTGATGCTGCACGCCGTGGCCGACGTGCAGGGCCTGAACGCCATCACCCGCCGGGTGCTCGGCAACGCCGCCCATGCGCTGGCCGGCATGATGCTGCACCCGATTCCGGCGCCTGCGGCGGCCACGAAGCCGGCCATCGGGCTCACCATGTTCGGCGTCACCACGTCCTGCGTGCAGCAGGTGACGCGAGCGCTCGAGGCCGACTACGACTGCCTCGTCTTCCACGCCACCGGCACAGGGGGACAGGCGCTCGAGAAGCTGGTAGCCAGCGGGCTGGTCGGCGCCATGCTCGACATCACCACGACGGAGATCGCCGACCTCCTGGTGGGCGGTGTTCTGCCGGCGACCGAGGATCGCCTCGAGGCGGTGATCCAGACCGGCATCCCCTATGTCGGCTCGCTGGGTGCTCTCGACATGGTCAATTTCGGTGCCATGGAGACCGTGCCGGAGCGCTTTCGGGACCGCCGCCTCTACGTGCACAACCCGCAGGTCACGCTGATGCGCACGACGGTCGAGGAGAACGCCCGCTTCGGTGCCTGGCTCGCGGCCCGGCTCAACCGCATGGAAGGCCCCGTCCGCTTCCTCGTCCCCGAAGGCGGGGTCTCGGCGATCGACGCCCCGGGCCAGCCCTTTTTCGATCCGGACGCGGATGCGGCGCTCTTTGCCGCGCTCGAGGCGGATTTCCGCCCCGCGCCGAACCGGCGCCTCGCCCGCGTCGCCCACAACATCAACGATGCGGCCTTCGCCGCCGCCTGCGTCGCCGCCTTCCACGAGATCACGAGGACAAGCTGAATGCCCCGTTTCGAGCGCCAGGCGCTGGTCGAGAAGTTCCAGGACATGGTGCGCCGGCGCGTGCCGATCATCGGCGGCGGTGCCGGCACGGGCCTCAGCGCCAAGTGCGAGGAGGCGGGCGGCATCGACCTCATCGTCATCTACAATTCCGGCCGCTACCGCATGGCCGGCAGGGGCTCGCTCGCCGGGCTCATGGCCTATGGCAACGCCAACGACATCGTCGTCGAGATGGCCAGGGAGGTGCTGCCGGTGGTGAAGAAGACGCCGGTGCTCGCCGGCGTCAACGGCACCGACCCGTTCATGCTCAGGGACAGGTTCCTGCGCGACCTCAAGGACATGGGCTTCGCCGGCATCCAGAACTTCCCGACGGTCGGGCTCTTCGACGGTGTGATGCGCACCAATCTCGAGGAGACCGGCATGGGCTACGGGCTCGAGGTCGATCTCGTCCGGGCCGCCCATGAGCTGGACATGCTCACGACACCTTATGTCTTCTCGGCCGACGAGGCCGTCGCCATGACCGAGGCCGGGGCCGACCTCATCGTCCCGCACATGGGGCTGACGACCGGCGGCACGATCGGGGCGGAGACGGCGGTGAAGCTCGAGGATTGCCCCCGCATCATCGACGAGTGGGCAGCGGCGGCGCGGCGGGTCCGGTCGGACGTCATCGTCATCTGCCATGGCGGGCCGATCGCCACGCCCGAGGATGCGGCCTTCGTCCTCGCCCGCACCGAGCACTGCCACGGCTTCTACGGCGCCTCGTCGATGGAGCGGCTGCCGACGGAGAAAGCGCTCACCGCCCAGGTCGCGGCCTTCAAAGAGATCGGCTTCGGCGCATGAGCGCCACGGTCGGCATCCTCGTCGTCTCGCATTCGCCCAAGGTCGCCGAGGGTGCGGTCGACATGGTGCGGCAGATGGTGGGCGACGAGGTCGCCTGCACCGGCGTCGGCGGCGATCCGGCGGGCGGGCTCGGCACGGACGCGGCGAAGATCCTGGCCGGCATCGAATCCGTCTGGTCGGAGGCCGGGGTCGCCCTTCTGGTCGATCTCGGCGGGGCGGAGATGAACAGCGAGATGGCGATCCTGATGCTCGACGAGGCACGCCGCGGCCGGGTTCGCATTGCCGCCGCACCGGTGGTGGAGGGGCGGTGATCGCCGCGACCGAGGCCTCGGCCGGCAGCACGCTGGACGAGGTCGTGGCGGCGGCGGAGGAGTGGCGCTGATGGCGGCCGAGCGGGCGCGCGTGAGGGGTAACCACCCGACCGGCCTGCATGCCCGCCCGGCGGTCAAGCTCACCAGGCTGGCGAAGGGCTTCGAGGCATCCATCCGCCTGCGCGGCCTGCCGGACGGCGCCTGGATCGACGCGAAGAGCATCGTCAAGGTCATGGCGCTCAAGCTCAAGACCGGCACCTGATCGAGCTCGAGGCCGAGGGCGCGGACGCCGGAGCCGCGCCTGGAGGGGCTCACGGGCCTCGTCGAGCGCAATTTCGACGAGCATGGCTGAAAAGCACTACAAGGGCCGCGTGGCCGCACCGGGTCTCGCCCTCGGGCCGCTCTTCCACCTGCCCGATCTCGCGGTGGCGGCAGACCGACCGGCCGGCACGCCAGAGGCGGAGATGGCGCGGCTGACGGCGGCCATCGCCGCCGCCAGGGAGCAGCTTGCGCTGCTGCTCGCGGAAGGCGAGGAGATGGCAGCCGAGATCCTGGGGTTCCAGCTCGAGATGCTGGACGATCCGGCTCTCGTCGAGACGGCGGCGGCACTGGTGGCCGAGGGAGCCCCGGCCGTCCGGGCGTGGCAAGAGGGGCTCGCCCCGCAGGTCGAGGTCTTCGCCGGCGACGACGATCCCTATTTCCGCGCCCGGGCCGCCGATCTCGTGGACCTGCGCGATCGCGTGATGGCGGCGCTCGCCGGCGGCGGCCCGGCGATGGCCCCGCCGGCGGGCGCCATCGTCACCGCCCGCGACCTGACCCCGTCCCGCTTCCTCGGTCTCGACTGGGCGGCGCTGGGGGGTGCGGCGCTCGGGGCGGGCAGTGCGGCGAGCCACGTCGCCATGCTCGCGCGTGCCCGGGGCATACCGCTGGTGACGGGGCTCGGGCCGATCGAGCCCGTGGCGGCGACGGCCGTGCTCGATGCCAGGGATGGCTTTCTGGTCGTCGGTCCGAAGCCGGCGACCGAGCGCCGCTACCGCGGGCGGCTCGCGGTCGACCGCGAGGAGGCACGGGCCGCGGCAAAGGTGGTGGCGGAACCCGCGCGCACCGCCGCCTGCCGGCCGATCTCGGTCATGGTCAATGTCGACGACCCGGATGCCGTGCCGGACGTTCTCCTGCGCGCTGGCGACGGCGTCGGCCTCCTGCGCACCGAGTTCCTGTTCATCGGCCGAGCGGAGCGGCCGGACGAGAGGAGACGCAGTATCGGGCCTATGCCCGCCTGCTGCAGCGCCTGGGCGGCCGGCCGCTGATCCTGCGCACCCTCGACATCGGCGGCGACAAGCCCTTACCGGATCTCGACATTCCGGCCGAGACAAACCCCTTTCTCGGCCTGCGGGGCTTGCGGCTCTGCCTCGACCGGCCGGAGCTCTTCCGCCCGCAGGTCAGGGCAGCGCTTCGGGCGGCGGCGGATGGCCCGCTCTCGATCATGCTGCCGATGGTCAGCCGCGCCGCCGAGGTCCTGGAAGCGCGGTCCTTCATCGAAGCCGAGGCGCGCGCCCTGGACCTAGCCGTGCCGCCGGTCGGCATCATGGTGGAGACCCCGGCAGCCGCCCTCGCCCTCGACACCCATGCCCGTCGATTTCGCCTCGATCGGCTCGAACGACCTGACGCAGTACGTGATGGCGGCCTCGCGCGACGCCGGCGGCCGCGTCGCCGAGCTGATCGACCCGCTCGACCCGGCCGTGCTCCGCCTCATCCGGATGGTGGTGAGATGGCGGCGGCCAAGGGGCTGCCGCTCTCGCTCTGCGGCGACATGGCGAGCGACCGGGCGGGCATCGAGGCGCTCGTCGCCATCGGGATCGAGCGCGTTTCGGTGGCACCGGCGGCGCTCGGCCGGGTCAAGCTGTGGATTGCCGGCTGCGCCGGCCGGGCTCACGGGCTGCCGTGAGAGCACCCGAGCGCCTCCGGGCCTCGATCGCTGCTGCGCCTCAGGCCTGCTCGAGCACCGGGGCCTCGGCATCCAAGGCCTCGATCTCGGCCTCGAGCCGTGCTGCATCGGGGGATCCGGGTGCCGCGTAGTTCAGGTTCTTGAAGAGGCCGGTGAGCCTGGTGAAGTGGCGGCGGGCCGCATCCTTGTCGGCGAAGCCGTAGCCGCGGGTGGCGATCGCGTGGACGCGATCGAACAGCGCCTTCTGCCGGGCGGGCGGGGCGCTGGCGTCGATGTCGTCGAAGGCGTCCTGCTGGAGGAAGACCATGTCGATGAAGGCGGCGGCCCGGCCGATGACGAAGTCCTCGAGGCTGATGCCCTCCTCGCCGGTCACCTGCTCCATCCGGGCGATCTCGTCGCCGCGCTGCAGCAGGGCGGTCATCGCCTCGACCTGCTCGACCCAGTCGGGGGCGAGATGCTCAGCCGACCAGCCCTCGAGCTGGCGCAGATAGCGCGACCAGGAGAGCAGCGGGTCGATCGCCGGGTAGAACCGCTTGTAGGCGCGGTCGTAGGAGAGGCCGAGGAAGCACTTGACGGCGGCGAGCGTGGATTGCGTCACCGGCTCCTCGAATTGCCGCCGGCGGGCGAGACCGAGCCGATGATGGTCAGGGCCCCTTCGGCCCCGTCATTGGCGCGGATGGCACCGGCGCGCTCGTAGACCCCCTTGATCGCGCTGTCGAGATAGGCCGGGAACGCCTCCTCGCCCGGGATCTCCTCGAGCCTGCCCGAGGTCTCGCGCATCGCCTGGGCCCAGCGCGAGGTCGAATCGGCGATCATCAGGACGCGCAGGCCCATCTGGCGGTAGTACTCGCCGATCGCGATGCCGGTGAAGATCGAGGCCTCGCGCGCGGCCACCGGCATCGACGAGGTGTTGCAGACGATGACGGTGCGGTCCATCAGCGAGCCGCCGGTGCGCGGGTCCTTGAGCCGCGGGAACTCGGTGATGGTCTCGACCACCTCGCCGGCGCGCTCGCCGCAGGCGACCAGCACCACGACATCGACATCGGCGTGCCGGGCGATCAGGTTCAAGAGCACCGTCTTGCCGGCGCCGAACGGCCCCGGGATGCAGGCAGCGCCGCCCTGCGCGATCGGGAAGAACGTGTCGATGATCCGCTGCGTGGTGATCATCGGCCGGTCGGGGAAGAGCCGGGTCGAC